>JANOXW010000702.1:0-6777 GCA_031418635.1 Acidobacteriota bacterium | reverse complement strand
GTTGTCGCGGAAATCGAACCGACACGACACAAAAACCCGACCTTAAATAGTGCTTTGCAACGGATTGAACAATCACGTCAAAAATTTTTGGTTGAAGAAAAACCGCCGATTGTCGCGGTCAATTCTGCGCCGCCGAAAAGCAAAAATCATCCTTTTCATATTGCCTTTAAACAAACAGAAATGGCGGCGAAAGCGGCTAGTAAAAATGCTCCGTTGAACATTCCGACAAAGCCGAAACTTGCCACATCGCTTAGACTAGAAAGCAAATCGCTTGACACAAATGAATTGCCGCCTTTGGCAACCGTCGCACCAGTTTTTGTTGTGGCGGAAGATAAAATTGAAATCAAGCCTGTCGAAATTGAGGAAATCATCGAAACGCAAGAGGAAATTAGCGATGAAGGCGATGATTTTGCGCCGGTTGCAATGCGGTTTAACGCCGGACTTTTTGATTTGATAATTGGTTCTTTTCTGAGTTTGCTTTTGCTTGCGCCTTTTGTATTGTTGGGCGGAAGTTGGTTCACCTTTGGCGTGTTTTTTGCATTTTTGGCAACCTGCGCGATTGTTATGTTTATTTATCTGACAACTGCCATCGGTTTATTCGGCAAAACCTTCGGGATGAGAATTTTTTCGTTGGAAGTCATTGACATCGAAGATGAAGATTATCCGACGCTTCACCAAGCGGCGGTTAGTTCGTCCATTTATCTTTTATCGCTGGCTTTGGGCGGCATCGGATTTTTGACGTTGCCTTTTAATGAAGAAAAACGCGCCGTTCACGATCTTGTTTCGGGAACGATTGTCGTCAGAGAATTTTAAATCAGTCCAAAGTCCAAAGTCTAAAGTCCAAAGTTAAAGTGAAAGACTTTGGACTTTAGACTTTGGGCGTTAGACTTGAAGCGTGAACGAACCAACTCTCAAACAAATCTGTGCCGAACTCGCGTCCGTTTTAATCAGACAAAAGTTCGGCAAAATTTTTACTCTTTCGCGTTTTCGTCTGGCGATTGACTTTCGCTTGCACGATTCTAGCTATCTTTTTATTAGTGTTGAGCCATCTGCGCCACGAATCTATTTCATCAAACGGCGGTTGCGCGACCTCGAAAAACAATCAAAAAATCAAACATCTTTTGTCTTGTTTTTAAGAAAACGGCTGGCAAATGCGATTTTGCAATCAATCGAAAAGTTGGAAAATGAACGCATTGTGCGCTTTGCTTTTTTAGTGAACAACGAACTCGGACAAACCGAAAATTACACGCTTATCGCCCAACTGACCGGGCGTTCGGCAAATCTTTTTTTATTAGATAAAAACGATTTTATCATTGACACTTTGCGCGAAAATTCTGGCGAAGGTCAAGAAATCGCTAATAAATACGCCACGCCGACGAGTTTGAAACCAAAAACGTCCGATGAAAAAGTTTTTCCGCAGGGCGATTTTGCGACTCTTTCAGAAGCGATAGACGTTCATACGCAAGAAATCGAAATTGAAAGAAATTTTCAGTCAAAAGCAAGTGAAGCGCAAGGCAAACTGAAAAAAGAGATTGCCAAACGTGAAAAATTAGAAAAGAATTTGAAAAAAGATTTGGCAAATCACGGCGACGCAGACGGTTGGAAAAAATTCGGCGATTTGCTCCTGGCAAACTTGGCAACTGCAAAACGCGAAGGCGATAAAGTTTTTGTAACGGATTTTTACGATGAAAATGTGCCGACGATTGCAATTGAAGTCGCAACCAATCTTTCCATCTCGGAAGCCGCCGAAAAGTTTTTCAAACGCTATACGAAAGCCCGAAATGCAAAGGCGGAAATTTCTAAACGGCTGACAATTTTAGAAGCTGAAATTGAACAATTAAAACGGCAGAAACAAAGACTTGACGATGCCGTAACCGAAAAAGACGAAGATGTTTTAGCCGAATTTTTTGACGAAAAACCCGAAAAAGTTCGCACTAAAACAAAGGAAAAGCAAACGGAAAATTTCAAAGGCGCGAGAAGTTATATTTCTTCGGATGGTTTTGAGATTTTAGTAGGAAAAGGCGCGAAGGACAATGATTTTTTGACGTTTCGCGTGGCAAAGTCTTTAGATTTATGGCTTCACGCGGCAGATTATCCGGGTTCGCACGTAATCGTCAAAAACCCGAATCGTCAGGAAATTCCCAACAAAACATTGCTCGAAGCCGCCCAAATCGCCGCATTTTTCAGCCAAGCAAAGACACAAACAAAAGTCGCCGTGCATTACACAAACAAAAAATTCGTCAACAAACCAAAAGGCGCAGTCGCCGGACTTGTCAGTTTGGCAAGTTTTAAGACGATTTTAGTTGAACCGAAGATGATTGAGAAATGATGGCGGCGACCGAATTCACGACAGCCAAAAAGACCCACACCATTTATAGAAGTGGCTGTTTCGCACTCGCGTCCGCTTGTTCGGCTTTTTTCTTTCGTCTTTAGTTGCGCCGCGTTGAAAAACGAAACGGCGCGTAAAGCGGACAAAAACTTATCACGCTGGTCAGCAGAAAAATTACTGCCAAAACGCCCAAAACTATCGCAACCGTTCCACTGATTTGTCCTGTAAAATACAAAACACCGACTAAAATTGCCAAAGCCGTCCGAATAATGCGGTCAATTGTTCCCATATTTGCTTTCATTTTTTTTATCTCCTATATTTGTTAATTTTTATGCTCTGCCTTTCAACATTCCGTTCCAATAAAGTTGCGGCAAAAGGTATCTTTTCACCAAATACATCGAATAACGCTCTTTGTTTTGGTCAATCGGAAAAGTTTCCAGCGGCTTCAAATCGTAACCGAATTCCGCCATTATCAAGCTGTCGTAACCTGTAACGAGTGGACACGAAGTATAGCCGTCATAAATCGCCGAAAGTTTTTCGCCCTTCATCGCTTTTTGTAGATTTTCAACCACAACCGGCACTTGTTTGCGGATTGCCGCGCCTGTTTTCGAGGTTGGCAAACTGCTCGAATCGCCCAACCCGAAAATATTTTGGTAGCGGTTGTGTTGCAGCGTTTCTTTATTGACATCAACCCAACCGCCTTCATTGCCAAGCGAACTTTGTTTGAGAAAATCGGGTGCGGACATTGGCGGCGTAACGTGCATCATTTCATAATGTTCGATGAGTTCCTCACCTGTTTCGACGTGATTGAAAATCGCTTCTTTGGAAGTCGTGCGAATTTCGGTTAGGTTATATTTGAATTTCGTTTCGATGCCTGTGTCTTCACAATGTTTTATCAAAGTCGGCGCGTAATGCGGTGAACCGAAAATCGTTGGCGTAGCTGTCATAAATTTGACGTTAGCCTTATCACGAATACCATTTTTGCGGAAATAATCTTCGGCGAGATAGCAAATTTTCTGCGGTGCGCCGCCGCATTTTATCGGCGTATTCGGTTGCGTAAAAATCGCGTTTCCGCCCACGAAACTGCGGATAAATTGCCACGTCGAATCAACGGTTTGATACGAATAATTACTACAAACGCCTTCTTTCCCGATTGCTTCGGGCAAGCCTTTTACTTTGTGCCAATCAATCTGAATTCCCGCCGCGACAATTAAAAAATCGTAACTGATTTTCTGTCCACCTTTGGTCAAAAGGTAATTTTCTTGCGGGTTAAATTCGATAATCGAATCTTTTATCCAAGTCGCATTTGACGGAATATAATCTTTTTCATCACGTTCGGTCATTTCCTTCGGCACGATGCCGCCGCCGACAAGTGTCCACAGCGGTTGATAATAATGCTTTTCCGACGGTTCGACAATTGCCACGTCTAAATTTTTTTGGCAAAGCCGCGCCGCCACCGAAATTCCCGCCGTTCCGCCGCCAACAATAACTACTTGATGTTTTTTTTCGCTCATTTTTCTCCTCCGTTATTTGAGTTTTCGACAATAGCAATAGATAAATTCCTGCGATGTGTCGAATGGTGTGCGATGCGTTTCGGTCATACTTTTGACAAGTTTGAATTCGTTTCCGAATTCAGAATGCATCGTTTCGGGACTGTATCGCACAACGTCTAAACCGCTGCATTTTTGCGGACCGTTCAAACCGAAAGATGCAACAATGATATGTCCACCGACTTTCAAAGAACGCATCACGAGTTCGACATATTTTTTGCGGTCATTTTCATCCGTCAAAAAATGAAAAACGGCGCGGTCGTGCCAAACGTCGTAATGATTTTTCGGCAAATTAGCGTCAGTAATGTCGGCTTCAATCCATTCAACCAAATCAGATTTTCTGCCCAAACGCTCTTTGCTTTTTTCCAATGCTTTTGCGGAAATATCCAATACTGAAACATCAACAAACCCGTTTTCCAACAAATCATCGGCAAGCGTTGAACTTCCGCCGCCGACATCAATGATGGCGGCATCTTTGCCAACATCAGTGTTTAAAATCATCCGCACAGAATTGTCCAAATGTTCCCGATACCAACTAATTTGCTCATTGCTTTTAGACTGATAAACCGTTTCCCAATGGAGCTTTTTATTCACTTTGCACCTCCCGATTCTGTTGATTTTTCTGTGTTTTTCTTACGCCGAGACTCGACGTTACACGAGCCGCGCATTCAGGTTGAAACGCCGAGTTTTGGCAAAACCACCAGTTGCAATAGCAGCCAAATGACCACAAATCCAATTATCCAATATATTTCATTCATCGTTTTTAACTCCTCCAACATTTATTTAGAATTGATGTCCGACGGTTTTTCGTTTGGGAAAACCATACTGCCTTTGAATAAACGGAATAAGTAATAAATCGTTGGCAATAGAAAAATAGAACCGATTACGATTAAAATCGCCAGCAGTAAAAGAGTGCTTTGGGGTGCCGCCGCTGATTGAATCGTAATGTTCGGCTCAACCATATACGGAAACTGCGATGTCGCCCAACCCCAAATGATAAATACAACCTGCCCCGCAGCCAGAAACCTTGCCAAATTATATTTTCTTTTCCATAAAGCCGCCAATGCCCCGACCGCGAATATTGCCGTCAAAGCGTGAAGCGGAATTGCATACCAGCTTCCGCCGAGACCTTCGTAAATACGCGGTGATCCGTCTTTTGCCAACAGAAAAACCGCCAATGCCAATCCGCCGAGCAGAAACCCTGAAATCAAAGCCCGTCGGCGGAAATCTTCTTTAAGTTCTTTGCTTTCGGCTTCAACAGTCAGATAAACCGCCGCCAGAAATGCGAACAAATTTAACGTAAAAAGTCCGACCGCAAACGGAAACGCTGCCAGCCATGAATTGAAGAATCCTGTTTTCAAAACACCGTTTTCGTAAATAATTTTTCCTGATGCGATTGCTCCGACAATGATACCCAAAACAATCGGCGTAATAACGCTGGAAATCGAGAAAATCAAACTCCAACGCTTTTGCACGCTGTCTTTCTGCGAATCGTAGGTGCGAAACGTAAAAGTCGCTCCACGCAAAATAATTCCGACGAGCATCAGCGTTAAAGGAATATGTAAAGCGGTTGAGATTGCCGCATTTGCCTTTGGAAAAGCCGTGAAAAGGATGACTAAAGCCAAAACCAGCCAGACGTGATTTGCCTCCCAAATCGGACCGATGGCGTGAGCAATCAAATCTCGTTGTTCCTTTGCCCGTTTCCCTGTCGCAAACAAATCCCACACGCCGCCACCGTAATCAGCCCCGCCAAGCAAAGCGTAAAAGGTCAGAGCCGCCACTAACATTCCTGCAACTAAAACTTCAAGCGACATTTTGCACCTCATTTCCGTTTGCTTTTTCGTCAATAATAATTGGACTCATCGCAACTTGTCGGTATAAAAGCCACGCGACCGCGATTGCCAGCAAAATATAAAGAAATGTAAAAAATAAAAACGGCACGATAAGATTTGGCATCGGTGTTACAGCATCTTTGGTTCGCATCACATTGTAGATTATCCACAGCTGTCTGCCGACTTCCGTAACCACCCAACCCGCTTCAATTGCCATCATTCCTGCGGGTGCAAGCAAAACCAACGTCCGCAAAAACCATTTGTTTTCGGGTAGTTTCCGTTTATTTCGCCACCACAAAAACGCCGCCCAAAGCGAAACGAGCATCATCGCCGTCCCCAAACCGACCATTATTTGAAACGAATAATGAACGATAGCAACCGGCGGTTGTTCGTCTCGCGGGAATTCGTCCAAACCTTTAACTTCCGCATTCGGATCGGCGTAAGCCAAAATGCTCAAAAGATACGGAATCTCAATCGCGTATTTCGTTTCGCGTGTTTCTTCATCGGGAATTCCGCCAAGCCGAAGCGGTGCGGATTTTTCTGTTTTGAACTGACCTTCCATCGCGGCGAGTTTGACAGGTTGACCTTTGGCAACCGCTTTCGCACTCAAATCACCGCTCAAAGGTTGCAGAAATGCGGTAATTCCGCCAACCACAAGTGCGATTGCCAAAGCCTTGCGATGAAACAGGTTTTGTGAATCCCGCAAAAGTAAAAAAGCGTGAATTCCGGCGACTAGAAAAGCCGTTGCCGCATAAGCCGCGAGCGTCATGTGCAAAACTTGTGTGAACGCCATCGGATTCATCATCGCCGCCATCGGATCAATATTGACGGCTTGACCGTTGACAATATCAAAGCCGGTCGGCGAATTCATCCAAGCATTGGCGAGAACCACAAAAACGCCCGACATCATTCCGCTGATTGCTACTAAGCAGTCTTCTAAAAGTTTTATGAGATAATGGCAATATGAATATGCCGAACAAATTTGTCAAAACTTTATCTGATCAAGATTATCAGAAATTGCTTGAGAATTATCAAACCGCAACCAATTTTCGAGTTCGTAATCGGT
>JANOXW010000701.1:0-3512 GCA_031418635.1 Acidobacteriota bacterium | reverse complement strand
TTTTCCTTCATTTTTAGAGGTCGAAAAAGAATCGCGGAAACCTTCGAGAGAATCAGCGTTTGTAAAAATTAGATAGACGGGAAATCGCGTTTTTGTTCTCTGAATCGCATCGTCGAGATTGGCGCGTAAAACTTTCGCCATTTCTTCAACTTCTCTATCACTCGCGTTCAGAATTTTATCTGCGCTAATCACTAACAAAAAACCGTCAAGCGGGCGCGACGGGCGCACTTTTTTAATTGTTTCAAGCAATGCTGCCCATTCGTCTTGGTCAATGCCTTCGGTTTGATAACGTCCCGCTGTGTCAACAAAAACGGCATCGCTGGTTACGCGCCAATCAACATTTTGCGTCGTGCGAACAAATTTTTGTTCCGATTGACGCTGACTCGGCAGATTTTGAAAATTAAGATTTGAACCTAAAACGAGAGAAGATTTTCCGCTTTTCGGCGTTCCCGCGACGATATACCACGGCAGAGAATAGACGGCATCTTTTCCGCTTTCGCCTAAATTTGAAGTCTTTAGAAATTGGACAACTTCTTCCGCGCTTGAAGATAAATCGGAATAATTACCAGTTGGTTTGGCGGTTTTTTTGGCTTTTTCATCGCCCGCCGGTGCTTCTTCGCCAGCGGCTTCTTTTGCATCTTCCGCCGCTTTTTCCGCTTTCTTTTTACGGCGTGAAACTACATAGCCAGTTACCAGCGCAACAGGCAAAGTCAACAAAACTAAAAAGATAATTACGAATCTATAAGTATAATTGTAGCCGAATCTATCACCAAGCAGCCACATTGTCATACTGACAATACCGTAAAATGAAAATAATCCGCTTAACCCAAACGCGAATTTCAATTGATTCATTTGCCAAGAAGCCATAATTTTAAAAAGTAAAAATTTTCAAAGTAAAAAGTAAAAAGGCAAAAGTAAAAAGTTAAAAACTTTTACATAATTGCGTGGCTAAAGTTGCAATTGCCGCATCGCTTCGTCCAAAAATTTAGACGAGAAAAGAAACATTAATAAATAGACAATAAAAGCTACTCCTAGACCGCTGAGTGCGCCGATTTTTGCCCATACGGGCATTCCGCGTTTTTTCGGCGGTTCCGGTTGGTCGTTGGCAAGCCAATGCGGTGAGAGTTCGACGGGCTTAATTTTGCCGACTTTGACTAGCGCATTCGCCGTCGTTTGCATAATTGCCAACAGTTTTTCCTGCTCATAAACGCCGTATCTGCCTTTAAAACCGAGAAGCATACAAACGTAATAAATCTCAACCGCGTCCTGCGTCGTTTCGATTTGTTTGAGCATCGCGTCGAGTTTTTCAAAAAACTTGTTGCCCGCGAGTTGTTCACCGAAGTATTCGAGTTGCAGAGCATATTTTTCCCATTCGTCGCGCAACGGAAAATTGTTGGTCAAAACGGTTTCGTCCACAAACGAAGCCAACGCAAATTTGGCAACTTGAACAATTTTGTGATTAAAACGATAGCGTTCCGCTCGTTTTTCAAAATCGGCAAGCATCGCGGCAACTTGCGGACGAAGTTCGTTTGACGGCGCAACGATTCCCGCTTTGACGCGCAAAATCAAATCGAAAACCGGTCCGGCAAATGCTACCAAGTCATTTTTGTTTGTCCTTTCACTCATAAATTTTAGTAGAGAGTAGAGAGTTGAGAGTCAAGAAGATTTTTCTCTCAACTCTTTACTCTCTACTTTTTATGGTTTTACGGCATACATTTCGAGTTTTTCGTCTGGAATTTCTTCCGGCACATAAACAGCAATAACCTTTGAACCTTGAATACCGTTCCAATATGGTCCAATCGTGTCGAGCATAAAATAGCGGAAACCGACACGCGCCGGAATCGGAGCCGGCGGCGGATTAGCGTGCGTCAAAACCACGCCGGGCAATGCTGAACCGATAACCGAATCAATCACATCACGCGACGCGATTTTGACAACCCGCGGAACGCCTTCGATCAATTTAGATTCCGGCATTTGTGAACGCACCGCCAAATAAAATCCAGCTTCCTTGAGCAACCGCGCATCTTCGACGCGCCCGACATACAAGGTTTCGCGCGTTTTTTCCAACGGAATCGGTACGCAGCGACTCGGAATCACGGTTTCAAGCAATTCTTTTAAGACCGCCGAAAGACTGAAAAACGTAAAATACAAATCGTCGTGGTCATATTTGACAATATCTTTCGGGTGAAACTCCGTCGCAAAAGTCATCAATTGCCCGACAAGTTGTGCCATTTCCAAATAAAGTTTTTCAGGATGAAGCATCGGCGAACGAAAATAATGCGCCATCGTCGGAATCGAATTATTGATGGTGTGAAGCAGCCAAAAAACCGCCACTTCCGATGTCGTAAAATCCGCCAACGAAGCGTTTCTCTGCCGTCGCTGTTCACCTAAACTGCCGCTTTTGGTAATTAAAATTTCAACCAATTGCTGTAGCATATTCGCCAACCAAACCGATGCTGAAACTTTTAGAATCGGCGGAATATATTCTTCGGAAATTTTAAGTTGTCCGGTTGGTGTGCGTTCGAGTTCGGCGATTTTGATTGCCGTAAAACCGTCGCGCAGTTCGTCGTCAAAAATTATTCGCAGATTGCTTTTTGCCAAAGCGACAGGCTGTTCATTCGTGCCGCTGGTTTCGTCTTTGATAAACGCGCCTTCTTGCAGATAGCGCAGATTTATGCTGGCTTTCGCTCCGTTTGCTTGATAATTTGCCTCGCCGATTTTCTTTGCCGGAATCGCCAAATGAACGCCGAGTTTTTCTTTTTCGGGATGAAAATGATTGCCAACGGGACGCAAATCGGGAACGGCTTCCGTATCGGGAACATTAATCAGCAAGCCGTCAGTCAGAACGACGCTACAATTGGTAATCTGAAAATTGCCATTGGCGACGGCTTCGCGGTTTATCTGCAAATCCAAAACTCCGTATTCAAACGGCATCATTGCTCGCAGACGTGAATTAAGCAGTTCTTCATTATAATTGTCCCATTGCTGAAAATGATGCGGAGTCAAAAGCATCCCTTCATTCCAGACAATTTTGCGATATTTGCTCATAATTTATAGAGGTAAGTGATAAATGGTTAATGTAGATATAGTAAATAACATACTTATTGATAAATTAAAAGTTCCCGCTGATTGTAGTTTTAATTTTTCGGAATTTCACCGTCGGTTAAATTTCTAAAAAAATTTGCCAACTATTGTTCGCCCATTTTTCCTGCAAATTTTTCAGGATGTTTTTCTACCTAATCTAATGCAATCACCAATGGAATAAAATTTATCGGCATCAATTCCTGCACTTGCCCGACATTTTGCAAAGATTCGAAAGGTTTTATCGGAAACCCGACTATTTCAATCTTTTCGGCGGAAAAAGTTGCACAATGTTTCACCACGGATAAATACGTAATCCTGAACATTCAGAATCTTATAACTACAAATTACTTAAATGCGAATCAGTAGTTGAAAAGACAGACAAACTGGTTGATTGGTAGAATTTTCTTACTATGGAAAATCAACTAATC
>JANOXW010000700.1:0-2509 GCA_031418635.1 Acidobacteriota bacterium | reverse complement strand
GCGCAACTCATTAACTTTCTCAAAGTTCAAAAAATGCGCGAGGAAAGAGGAATGTCTGCTCAACCAATTTCACGTCATCTTGTTTTTTTAGGAAATCCGGGAACGGGAAAAACAACCGTTGCCAGACTTATTGGTGAAATTTATAAATCTCTCGGAATTTTGAGCAAAGGTCATTTTGTCGAAACAGATCGCGCCGGACTTGTTGGCGGATTTATTGGTAAGACGGCGTTGAAGGTAAAAGAAGTTGTTGAAGAAGCAATCGGCGGCGTTTTGTTTATTGATGAAGCATATTCACTTAGCCGCAATCATGATAATGATTTTGGACACGAAGCAATAGATACTTTGCTCAAAATGATGGAAGATAATCGAGATGATTTAATTGTTATTGTCGCTGGTTATACAGATAAAATGAAAAACTTCTTACAGATGAATCCCGGACTTCGTTCACGCTTTAATAAAACAATTGAATTTGAAGATTACACGCCGAAACAGTTGGTTGAGATTTTTGAATTATTTTGTAATAAAAGCAGTTATAATCTAACTCCATCAACCAACAATTATCTGACACAGGTTTTTTGCACTTTATATGAATCCAGAGACGAAACTTTCGGTAACGGAAGACTTGCGAGAAACTTGTATGAGATGACAATCAATAATCAAGCAAACAGAATTGTTATGATTCCGCACATTGATGACAAAATTCTTTCAACCATTGAACAAACAGATGTTCCGGCGATGATAGAATTACAAAACATCAGATAATATCGAGCAAAAAAACTCCAATATTTATTTTATTCAAAAGGCTTGATCCGATGAGTGAGAACAACATAAATATCTCTCTGCATCCTAAAAATCACACTCTCTGCAAAAAAAAGCTAAGTAAATTTATCGTCAAATTCGCTACTTTCTGTTCTTAAAAGCGTCGTAGAGTTCGGTATGACGGCTGGTCAGCGGCAACATTCGTCCGTTGATGAACAGATATTTGATGTTGGTGCGCGGTTCGAGCAGATCGCCGTCGGTAACGACGATGTTTGCTGTTTTGCCGACTTCGATCGAGCCGAGTTGGTCGCTGATGCCGAGAATCTGCGCCGGATAGAGCGTTACCGATTTTAATGCGTCGTCTTTCGACAGACCATAAGCACCCGCTAAACCCGCGTGATACGGTAAATCCCGCACTTGTGCGCCGCCGTCGCCGGTCGAGATGCAGAACTTTAGTCCGGCTTGTGCCATCTTTGACGGTGCGGCAAACAGATAATCGTAATCGTCGTCGTCCTGCACGGGCAAGTTGTAAATATTGGTGTAAATGACGGCGATGTTATTCTTTTTCAAATCGTCCGCCGCTTTCCACGCCTCTTGTCCGCCGATGATGATGCCTTTGACTTTGGTTTCGCCGACGAATTTTGCCACACCGCGAATGTCGCGCTCACGTTCCGCCGTGAAAATAATCGGTTTTTCACCGCGAATATACGGGATTAACGCTTCCATTTTTAAGTCAATCACCGTCGCCGGCAGAGTTTTGTCTTTGGCGTAGGCATCTTTCACCCGCGCATAGCTTTCTGCGTCTTTGAACAGCTTTTTCAAATCTTCCAACCGCTTGTCGCGTTGTTTGAGAGCCTCGCCGAATTCGACGGTTTGCGGTCCGGTGAACGGATTAAAGCCGCCGAAGGTCGAAACACGCGGAAAGTTGATGACAAGTCCGAAGGTCGGCACAATCGCCATCTCTGCTTGCGTCGAACCGTTCAAGTTGATGACCGTCGCTTGTCCGCTGACGATTCCGCCAATCGGCAATGAAAGAACCGTCGTGATGCCGTTGACGCGAGTTACGTTGACGTGCGATGAATGCGGGTTGATGCCGAGAATCGCTTTGGCGTTGGAGTTCATCTCGCCCGTTTCGGCAACGTCAATCGTCGCCGCTGCGCCTTGACCGATCTCCGCTAAACCGAGATTCGTTCCCGCGTCAATCATTCCCGGATAAACGCTCAGACCTTTGCCGTCAATTCTTTCTGCACCGCCCGGAATCGTTGCGCTTGCGCCGACTGCGACGATTTTCCCGTTCTGAATGATAACCGTTCCATTCTCGATGACCGCGCCCGAAACCGTAACGATTCGCGCATTTGTTATCGCAAAAGTTCCCGCTTTGCCTGTTAAATTTTGCTGTGAACCATCGCTTTGCGCGAAAACGCCTAATGCCAAAACGGAAATTAAACCGCAGAGTCGCAAAGACGCAGAGAAAAGTTTAAATAATCTAAACGATATCTGTTTCTTGGTTATAGAAGTTCTACGCCTTTGTGTTTCGGCGGTGAAAAATTCTTTACTCATTATTATTACCTCCGTCGCCGTATTCGGCATCGTCGCGGTCGCCTCGACGTTTCTCTTTCGGTATCGGCGGTGGCGTTCCGCCGCTTCCCGGTGGACGATTTATCTCTAGCTTTTCGAGTGCTTCGCGTTCCTTTTCGAGTTCGGCGCGTTTCGCAATGTCTTTGGTGCGGTCAAAAAATGTTTCGCCTTC
>JANOXW010000699.1:0-14852 GCA_031418635.1 Acidobacteriota bacterium | reverse complement strand
ACCGCTTTCGTCGGATTTTAACTCGACCTTCGATTTACATTTCGGACATCGTAAGATTTCTAAAAGTTCGGGACTGATTGCCATAATGTTTTTCTCCAACACAAAATCAATTACGAATAATCAATTACGATAAGTAATCCGTAATTGATAATTCGTAATTCGTAATTGATTATTGATTATTCGCTTGATTCCGTTTTCGTGCCGCAATCGGGACAGAATTTTGCGCCCGCGTTTAGTTCGGCTTGGCAATTGGTGCATTTTTGTTTTTCCTGCGTTGCACCGCATTCCGAACAGAATTTTGCGCCTTCGCGGAGTTCTGCGCCGCATTTGACGCACGGAACTTTGGCAATTTCCATTTTGCCGCCGCAATCGCCGCAGAATTTTGTGCCGGCGGCGTTTGATTTGCCGCACGTCGGACACGCAATCATCTGTGTTTGCTGTCCGCCACCACTTTGTTGCGGCTGACCCTGACCGCTGAAAGCGTTTGCCATTTGTCCGCCAACGGCGAAACCCGCGCCTAAACCTGCACCTAAACCTGCGCCGCCGCCTTCGTTTTGTGCCGCGTCGCGTAACGCATCTGCCGCTTGAAACTTCATATATTGGTCGGCGTTGCCGAGTGCGCCCATCGAAGCGCGTTTGTCCATCGCTTCTTCGACTTCGGGCGGAAGCGAGATATTTTCAACGTAAAATTTCGTAACCTCTAAGCCGTAAGTTTTGAAATCTTCGTTGATTTTAGCGCGAATCGCTTCACCCAATTCTTTGTATTGCGCGGCTAAATCGAGCGCGGGAATTTTCATTTCGCCGATGGCATCGGAAAATTCGGTAACGATAGCACGTTTGAGCTGCGTGTCAATATCTTCGGTTTGAAAATGGGCGTTTGTTCCCGCAACTTCTTTGATAAAAGTTTGCGGGTCGGCAACGCGCATCGAATACGCCCCGAAAGCACGCAGACGGACGATGCCGAAATCAGCGTCGCGCAACATAATCGGATTCGCCGTTCCCCATTTCATATCGGTAAATTGCTTCGTGTTGACAAAATAAACCTCCGATTTAAACGGCGAATTAAAGCCGAATTTCCACGCGCCCAATTTCGACAGAATCGGCGTATTGCCACCGTCAATCGTATATTTGCCGGGCGTAAAAACATCGGCGACTTGTCCTTCAAAGACAAAAACCGCCGCTTGGGATTCGCGCACAATCAACTGCGCCCCATTTTTTATCTCCTGTCCGACCACCGGAAAACGATAAAGTATCGTGTCCTTTGATTCATCAAGCCATTCGATAACCTCGATAAACTGATTCAGTGCCGCCTCTTTAACTTTGTCGAATATACTCATTTTTTCATTTTCTCCTTGAAATTGCTTAACGAAGAATATCTCATAAAGTTTCGATAAATGGAAGTTTTAACGTCTATTTATGAGAACAAACGCATCAAAATTTTGTATAAAAATTGTAGATAAGTCAAACTTCAAAATGATTACTTCACTTCCAAAAACATATTTGGAAGTGATTTTTCAATTTTAGACTCAGAGAGCTATTCAATTGTCATTTTGGCGACATCCAAAATCGAATAACGTCCGACTGAGCCGTCTTTTGAAATTACCGTCAAAATACCTTTGTCAACGCTGACTTTGAGAACATCGCTCATCGGACGTTCAATTTTAGTCCCGTCTTTGAATAAAATTACCAAGTGAATATTTTCGAGTGGATTCGGCTCTTTAGTTTTTTGTGGTTTTTTGGTCGGTTTGGATTTTTTTTCGACAGTTTTTGTTTCCGCCACTTCGGGCGTTTTTTCGATGGTTATTTTTGCACTGACTTCCGGTTTATTTTCTTTGTTTGTTTCTTCAATCTTCGGTTTAGTTATCTCTTCGGTTGTGGTAATTTCCGTTTTAGGTTGGGGCGGATTTTCCGCTTTGGGTTCGGATTGTTTTTCGATAATTATTTTGGTGTTGTCATTTGTTTCGTTTTTGGCAACGTCAGTTTCTTCAATCTTTTTTTCTACCGTTTTTTCTTTGGTATCTCTAATTTTGTTTGTTTTTTTCGGTTTCGGTTCGATTTTAGCATTCGTTTCTTTTGGTTTCGGTTCAATTTTGACAATTGTTACTTTCGGTTTCGGAGTCGGCTTCGGTTTTACTTCGATGATTGTGCCGACAGAATTAACGCGCACATCGCTTTGATTTCCGGTTTTGACTTGCGGAACTTCGGGCGTGTCCGTTTCGGAAATATTAGTCATTGCTACAAACTCACCCGCAAATTTTATCTTAAAAGTCGCCGCATCATCATTCGGAGAACGTCCTTCAATTCGCAAAACGAGTTTTTCGGGTTTTCTGAGATAGATGACGCGCCCGGTTTCGTTTTCGGAAAGATCGGCGTAAATCGTGATTTTGGTCAGAGGTTTCAAATTATCGGCAGTAAAAACATCAATGTCGCCGTTAAAGTTTGAAGTTTGGACATTGATAAAAACATCGCCTTGATTGCCGTTAAAAACATAAAAATAACTTGTCAAACGCGAATCGCCAATATCACGCGCCACAATCTTGCCATTAATTTCGTTGGTCGTAATCGCCGTTGGATAATTTTGGTTAGTTGATTGCGCCTGTGCTGAATTAACTAAAAGTGAAAAGTGAAAAGTGAAAAGTAATAAGCTGGTTTTAGCGAAAAGTGAAGAGTGAAAAGTGAAAAGTGAAAAGATAAAATTATATCTTTTATTTTGCATTTTTAGTTTTTTATCAATTAATTTCATAATTCTTGTCTTTAATTTCAAACTTTTCACTTTTCACTTTTAGTTTTTCACTATTACAAATCTTTTCGCAAATGCACGAGACGCGAAGTTTCTTCGTAACCAAGATTGAGATGCGCTTTCAAACTCAAATCGTTTCCCAACTCCGAATCGGAAGCCATTTCTTCACAACCTTTATTTTGCGCCCAATTCTCCGCGCCGCGCACTAAATTTCTGCCAATTCCGTGTTTTCGATATTCGGGTTCGACAAACCAACCTTCTAAATAGCCAACGTGGTCGGAGTGGCAATCTTCGACAAAAGGACGAATGCTGGCTTCGAGAAATCCGATGAGTTTTCCGTCTTCGATTTCGGCAACAAGCACAAGTTGCGTTTCAGTATGCTCATAAATGTCGCGCATTTCGGCTTTATGCTCTTCGTCGGTCGAACCTTCCCACAAATGCTTTCGCAATCTGAACCATTCGCCAATGTCCTTTTCTTGAAGTGGACGCACTCTGAAATTTTGTTGTGTCATTAACAAGTGATTTTAACGGGAAAAGGTGAAAAAGTGAAAAGGTGAAAAGGTGAAAAAGAAAAAGCCGAGCAATAAAACTCGACTTTTTAAGACTTAAACAAAAATGGATAACGGATAATGAAGAAAAATCTAAAACCTTCTTAATCTTACTGCTCACCGCCAACTGCTCACTGCTTACTGCTTTCACTCGCCGCTGCCGGCTTTCATCACCTGCGCTTTATCTCGTAAAAGTTCCAAAGCCTTTTTCATCTGCAAATCTTCGGGCGATGCTTTTGGTTTTTCAACCTTTGGCAAAGGTGTTGCTTGCGGGTTCGGTTGTTGATTTTCTTTTTCTTGTTGGTCAACCAAATCTTCGACCTCAAGCGGTTCAGGCGTTTCGGGACGTTTAACTTCAACCGAAGGCTTCACACCCGAACTTGCGCGTTCATCGCTCAAGAAAGGCTTGCCGCTTGCCGAAGCCCATTTTGCCGTCGTCAACAGCAAACCGTCGCCACCGCGAAGTGGAAATAATTGTTGCTCAGTTCCCGCGCCGAAACTTCTTTCGCCGACGACATCTCCGCGTCCGCGGTCTAAAATCGCCGAAGCAACGACTTCCGCCGCGCCCGCCGTTCCTACATCAATTAACGCCGCAACTTTTCCATCAAAAAGAAACTTGCTTGCATCAGCCGTGTAAGTTTTCAAAACTTTGCCGTCGCGCCCGATGACTTCTGCCAAATTACCCTCTTTGATGAACAAATTCGCCACTTCAACCGCATCGTTCAAATCTCCCGCCGCCACGCCGCGCAGGTCTAAAATGATTTTTTGTGCGCCTTGTTTCGTCAATTCCTGCACTCGTCCGCGAATGTCTTTCGCTTCACCGTTTTCTAGGCTATAAACTTTGATAACACCGATTTTGCCGTCTTCGAGTTTCGCTTCCGATGCCGGAATTTTGTATGCGCCGCGCGAAACAGTAATCGTTTGCGGCTTTTCGCCGGTGCGTAAGACGCGCAAATTTATCTTTGAACCGGCTTCACCCAATAGAAGTTGCCGCGCATCATACAGCGAAATATCGCGTGTCGCTTTGTTTTCGATATATTCAATAACGTCGCCCGCTTTTAGTCCAGCTTTATCGGACGGCGAATCTTTTATCACCGAAACAACATAAAGATAACCCGAAACTTGCGAAAATTCCGCGCCGATTCCCGCTAAAGTATTTTGTTTTTTCGCTTGAAAATCTTTTACTTGATCAGCCGTCAGATAAGAAGAATATGGATCGAGTCCGTTAGCAAGTCCGCGAAGTGCGCCGGCACGAACTTTTTCCAGATTCGGTTCATCAACATAATCGTTTTGAATATGCTGTAAAACGCTTTCAAAAATACGAATTTGCGCTCCCGCATCGTTGATCGGTTGTTGAGCGCGAGTCTGCCAAGCTCCCATCAAACCGCCGACAACTGCATAAACCGCAATCGCCGCTGATATTATTCCAACTAAAAATTTTCCGCGATATGACATTCTTTATACCTCTTAATTTTTGCTATTATTAACGGACAACAATTTGATTTTATTATCCATTATCAGTTATTTTCGTGCAAGACAAAGAAACGACTAATCAACCCGAACTTACAGATGTTTTTCGCTCTCCGACAAGCGGAAGACTGCTCGCGCTCGACCTCGGCACAAAACGCATCGGCGTTGCCGTCAGCGATGAATTGCAATTTACGGTGCGCCACGTCTGCGTATTGAGGCGCAAAAGCTGGAAAAAAGTTCTCAAACAAGTCATTTCCTTTCTGGAAGAGTTTGATGCCGTCGGATTGGTTTTAGGTTTGCCGTATAACACGGACGGTTCGGAAAGTGAAATGTCATTGGAAGCTAGAAGATTAGCGAGAAATTTTTCGCTCTCGCTCGATGTTCCCGTCTTTCTCCAAGATGAGCGCTTAACTACATACACTGCAAGAGGTTATATGCGTGAACTCGGTTTCAGTGAAAAAGAAATGAGAAGGCGCGTTGACAGCGAAGCCGCCGCCATAATTTTGAGCGATTTTATCGAACAGCGGAGGTTTTTAAGGGATGAAGGATGAATCTAAAGATTTAAATTCATCCTTCATCCCTTAAAAACTACTCAGCGTTTGCTTTCGCTTTTTCTTCGCTCAAGATGGATTTGCGCGAAAGTTTAATTTTGTTACCTTCTTTGCCGATACACTTGACGAGAACTTGTTGTCCTTCTTTCAGTTCGTCGCGGACATCGCGGATTCTTCTATCCGAAATTTCCGAAATATGAAGGAGTCCATCAACGCCCGGAAAAATTTCGACAAATGCACCGAAGTCAACAATCCGATTGACCGTTCCCATATAGGTTTCGCCGATTTCGGCTTCGGCTGTCAGTGCGCGGATGCGTTCAACCGCCGCTTGTGCCGCTTCGCCGTCGGCGGTCGCAATGAGAACCGTTCCGTCGTCGGAAATGTCAATTTTCGCGCCCGTTTCTTCCGTAATCGAACGAATCATTTTGCCGCCCGGTCCAATGACATCGCGGATTTTATCGGGATGAATTTGAATAGTGATAATTCTCGGCGCAAATTCTGAAAGTTCTTCACGCGGTTCGGCAATCGCCTGTTTCATAATTTCCAAGATATGAAGCCGACCTTTTCGCGCTTGTTCGAGAGCTTCCTGCAAAATCATCGCGTTGATTCCGGCTACTTTAATATCCATTTGCAAAGCGGTAATTCCTTCACTCGTGCCGGTAACTTTGAAATCCATATCGCCGTAATGATCTTCCGCACCCGCGATGTCGGACAAAATCGCGTAACGATTTCCTTCCATCACTAAACCCATCGCAACTCCGGCGACAGCGCGTTTGATTGGAACGCCCGCGTCCATCATCGAAAGACAGCCGCCGCAAACCGAAGCCATCGAAGACGAACCGTTTGATTCGGTAATGTCGGAAACGATGCGAATTGTGTATGGAAAATCTGCTTCATCGGGCAGAATCGCTTCGAGTGCGCGCCGTGCCAAATTTCCGTGTCCGATTTCTCTGCGACTTGTGCCACCAAAACGTCCGGTTTCGCCGACTGAATATGACGGAAAATTGTAGTGAAGCAAAAACTTTCGTTTAAGTTCGCCTTTTTCAAGGTCGTCCATAAATTGTTCATCCATCTTTGTTCCCAAAGTTGATGTTACGATTGCCTGTGTTTCACCGCGTGTGAAAAGTGCCGAACCGTGTGTGCGCGGAAGCCAGCCGACTTCGCACGAAATCGGACGAATTTCCGAAAACTTTCGCCCGTCGGGACGACGACGATTGCCTAACATATCTTCACGAAAGATTTTTTCTTTCAGTTGACCGAAAACTTTTCCAGCCATTGCACGTTTTTCCGCTTCGTCTGTCGAATAACTTTCGACAACTTCTTTTTTCAAAGCGTCAACCGCCGCATAACTCGTCAATTTGTCTTTGCTCGTTGTATCCATTGCTTCGCGCAATTTGTCCGAGTATTTTTTATCAATGTCTTTGCCGATTTTTTCGTCAAGTTGTGCGACTTCAAAGGTGCGTTTTTTGATGTCTAAGGCTTTGAGCAATTCTTTCTGCCACAAACACAGACGCTTGATTTCTTTATGCGCCAGCATCATCGCTTCGAGCATAATCTGTTCGGTAACTTCGTTCGCTTCGGCTTCGACCATCACAATCGCCTCTTCCGTTCCGGCGACAATCAAATTCAAAAGCGAATCGCGTCGTTCATCATATGTCGGATTGATGATGTATTTTCCATCAACTAACCCGACGCGAACACCCGCAATCGGAGTTTCAAACGCAATATCCGACAGATAAAGAGCGCACGACGCGCCCGTAATCGCTATTACATCAGGATCGTTATCCGAATCAGCGGAAAGAACATTGCCGATAACCTGCGTTTCAAACCGATAACCGTCGGGGAAAAGCGGACGAATCGGACGGTCAATTAATCGACAAGTTAAAACTTCTTTTTCGTTCGGACGACCTTCGCGGCGGAAGTAATTCCCCGGAATTCGCCCCGCAGAAGAACTCGATTCACGATATTCGACCGTGAGCGGGAAAAAATCTAACCCTTCCTTTGCCGTCGTCGCACTCACGGCGGCGACCAAAATCATCGTGTCGCCATATCTGATGACGACCGCGCCATCTGCTTGTTTAGCGACCTTTCCGGTTTCGACGGATAACTCTTTGTCGCCCAATTTTATTAATTCATTTAAGTATTTTCTTTTTGCCATATTTTTCTTCCTTGTGAATTGCAAATTGCTAATCTTTAACTGTTAATAAGTATTTTATATGAGAGTAACTATTTATGATTAGAATTTGCGATTTACGATTTTTTAAACAAAAGGCGACAGTTGCAATGCCGTGAAGCCCTGTCGCCTTAGGTATTTAATTTTTTGAGCGATTCTCATTTGTTTATGGTTTTACGCTGTCACGTTCAGCAACCTTAGCAAATTCTTCGAGAGAATCATTTAGTTTTTTGACTCGAAGCAGCCATTTTTTAGTGAAAAACTAAAAGTGAAAAGTGAATAGTTAAATTTAATTTAATTTTTAGTTTTTCACTTTTAGTTTTTCACTATTTTATCTCCGTAGTCCTAGTTTCTTAATAATCGTGTGATATTCGTTAATATCCTGTCGCTTGAGATAATCAAGCAATTTTCTTCGTTGCGAAACCATTTTTAATAAGCCGCGCCGCGAGTTGTTATCCTTTTTATGCACTTTGAAATGCTCGGTTAATTCATTGATACGCTGTGTCAAAAGCGCGACTTGCACTTGCGACGAACCCGTATCTTTATCGTGTGTTTTATAGTCCGTAACTATAGTTTCTTTTAATTCTTTTGCTGTTGCCATATTAGTAAAATGGTCTCTCCTATTGCTCGCAGAAATTTCGCCATTGTAGTGCGAACACCACGAAAATTTTATTTGTTAATTGTCAGTTGTTAATTGTTAATTGTCAATGTCTTCGACTAATTGACCTTTAGAAAATCTTCCATAAACTTGGTCGAAAAATCTCCTTTTTGAAATTTTTCGTCGTTCATAATCTTGAGATGTAATGGAATCGTCGTTTTTATTCCTTCGACGACAATCATCTCAAGAGCGCGTTTCATTCGGGCAATGGCAAGTTCACGAGTTCTTGCGTGAACAATCAATTTGGCAATCATCGAATCATAATAGGGCGGCACGACATAGCCCGGATAAACCGCCGTGTCAACTCTTACGCCCGGTCCACCCGGAATATTGAAGGCAGTAATTTTGCCCGGCGATGGCGTAAATTTTTCGGGATCTTCGGCGTTAATGCGACATTCGATTGAATGTCCGACGATTAAAACATCTTCCTGCGTAAAACCCAATTCTTCACCTTCGGCAATGCGGATTTGATTTCGCACAATATCGGCAAGCGTTACCATTTCTGTTACGGGATGCTCGACCTGAATGCGCGTGTTCATCTCCATAAAATAGAAACTGCCGTCTTCGTCAAGCAAAAACTCGAAAGTTCCCGCGCTCGAATAGCCGATTTCCTGACACGCTTTGACTGCTACCGCACCCATTTTTTCGCGCTGTTCGGGCGTGATAACGGGCGAAGGTGCTTCTTCCAAAAGTTTTTGATGCCGCCTTTGAATCGTGCATTCACGCTCACCTAAATGAACGACGTTGCCATATTCATCGGCTAAAATCTGAATTTCAATGTGGCGCGGACGCTCGATATATCTTTCAATATAAACGCTTCCATTCTTAAATGCTGCAAGTGCTTCGGTTTGAGCAAGTTCGAGATTTGTCGCTAAATCTTTTTCTTCGCGGACAATCCGCATTCCGCGTCCGCCGCCGCCTGCCGCCGCCTTGATTATCATCGGATAACCGATTTCTTTTGCCAGTTTTATCGCTTCGTCCGCGCTTTCAATCGGTTCGGGACTGCCCGGGAGAATCGGCACACCAGCCGCTTTCATCGTCCGTCGCGCTTCGACCTTGTCGCCCATCATCCCGATAACATCTGCACGCGGTCCGATAAATTTGATATTGCAATCTTCGCAAACCTTCGCAAAAGTCGCCGATTCCGCCAAAAATCCGTAGCCCGGATGAATCGCATCAACATTGGTAATTTCCGCCGCGCTGATGATTGACGGAATATTCAAATAACTTTGCGCCGAAGGTGCTGCGCCAATGCAAACCGCTTCGTCGGCATAACGGACGTGAAGTGCGGTTTTATCAGCTTCGGAATGCACGGCTACTGTGCGAATGCCCATCTCTTTGCAAGTCCAAATTATCCGACAGGCAATTTCGCCACGGTTGGCAATTAGAATTTTTTTGAACTTTTGTTTCATCGGTCTTCGGTCTTCGGTTTTTGGTCTTGGCAATTTCAATTTAAAAAATCTTCAATCTCTGACAAAAGCCGAAGACCAAAGACCAAAAACCAAAGACCTATTTTTTGATTCCAAAAAGCGGTTGTCCATACTCAACCGGCTGACCGTTTTCAACATAAATTTTTACGACTTCGCCCGCAACTTCGGCTTCAATCTCGTTCATCAACTTCATCGCTTCGACAATGCAAACAATCGTGTCGGGCGAAACATTGCTTCCTTCTTTGACATACGATTCTTTGTCGGGCGATGGAGAACGATAAAATGTGCCGACAATCGGCGACATTATTTTATGCAAATCGGCATCGGTTTCGCTTTCTGTCGAAGTTGGTTCGGATTCTGCCGTTGATTTGGTTTGAGGAGTTGATGTCGGCGCAGAAACAGGTGCAGATGGATAAGGTTGAACAGATTGAACTATTTGCGGCGCAGGATTCTTGCTTAAACGAACCCGAATATTCGCGTTTTCAAACTCAAAATCAGTAAAACCGTGTTCGTCAACCAAATTAGCGAGTTCGTTAAGTTCGTCCATATTCAGCGAAGGCTCAGACGCTTTCTGACGCGAACTTCCGCTTTGTTTTTTCGTAGTTTCTTTTTTCACCGATGTCGCTTGTTGGCTCATCCCTTACTCCTTCATAATAGTAAATCACTAATTGTTATTTTTCGATTAACAATTAACGATTAACAATCTACTAAACTACTACTTTGCCGCAACTTCACGGGCATTGTCCACCAATTCAATAACTGCCATTTCCGCATTGTCGCCGCTTCTGCGCCCTAGCCGCATAATGCGCGTGTAACCGCCGTTTCGATCTTTATATCTTGGACCGAGTTCGCCAAAAAGACGTTGAACGGCTTTGACACCTGCTGTTCTTTCGATTTTATCTTTCGGTTCGCCTTTTTTTCCGCGAAAACGGCTTTGTTCCTTTTTAAATGTGCTGTTTCCCGCGTGAAAACATTTTGCCGCTTGCCGGCGCAGATGAACTTCTTGCACGCTTTGATCGTCGCCGCTCAAATGTTGCGCTTTTCGCGCCAATGTAATAATTTTTTCAACAAACGGGCGCAGTTCCTTTGCTTTCGGAACGGTCGTAACGATATATTCGTTGTCCGCGTTGATTAAAGAAGTCGCCATATTTCGCAACATCGAAATCCGATGCTCCGTTGTTCTTCCCAATTTACGATGTGCTTTTAAATGTCGCATATTTTTTTAGTCCAATGTCCAAAGTCTAATGTCCAAAGTCAGTATGTTTTCAAACTTTGGGCATTGGACATTGGACTTTAGACTTGTGTTTTATCCTAAACTACGTCCGCCCGAACCGGGAATCGGATTGCCTTGTTCATCAAAATCCATACCAAAATCTAACCCCATTCCGTGCAACAGGTCTTTGATTTCCGTCAACGATTTCTTTCCGAAATTTTTGGTGTGAAGCATATCATCTTCACTACGACGGATTAAATCACGAATCGTGCGAATGTCGGCGTTTTTCAAACAATTATATGAACGCACCGAAAGTTCAAGTTCGTCAACCGCACGGTCAAGCAAATCGTTACGAAGAAGCGGCGGACGCGCAATGTCTTCAAATTTGAAATCTTCCTCTTCTTCTTCAAAGTTGATGAAGATAGTCATGTGGTCTTTGACGAGTTTTGCCGCGAGTCCGATTGAGTCATCGGGTTTAACCGAACCGTCCGTCCAAATTTCAATAACTAATTTGTCAAATTCGGTATTTGAACCCTGCCGCGTTTTTTCAACGCTGTAATTGACTTTTTTTATCGGTGTATGCACCGAATCAATCGGAATATAGCCGACTGAAAGGTCTTCGTCATTGTTAAATTCAGCCGAAACATAGCCGCGTCCCGATTTCAGACGCATTTCAATGTTTAAATCTCCGCCCGCGCTGATAGTAGCGATGTGAACGGTCTTGTCAAGAATTTCAACATCACCATCGGCTTCAATGTCCGCGCTGGTAACTTGTCCTGCGCCCTGTTTATTGATAACTAATATTTTTGATTCACTGCTGTGCAGTTTGAAGGGAACTTGTTTGAGATTCAAAATCACATCGGTAGCATCTTCGACAACGCCTTTGATTGACGAAAATTCGTGTTCCACACCTTCGATTTTGACGGCAGTAACCGCCGCACCCTCGATTGAAGACAAAAGTGCGCGACGCAGGCTGTTGCCGATGGTTGTCCCGAAACCGCGCTCAAACGGCTGTGCGTAAAATTTTCCGTAGCGGTCTGTCAAAGTTTCGGTTTCGACATTCAAACGATTCGGTATTTGAAAACCGTTCCACTGATTATTCTGTGTCATATCTTTTTTAAAGTTTCAGGTTTCAGGTTTCAGGTTTCAGGTTAAGCCATCTGACTTGAAACCTGAAACTTGAAACCTGAAACCTTTGATAATTACTTGCTGTAAAGTTCGACGATTAGTTGCTCGTTAATATTTGCGCCAACATCTTCGCGTTTTGGCAAAGCCGAAATTGAAACGCTCAAGTCCGCCGCGCCCGCCGAAATCCAATTTGGACGACCACGCCCGACAGCGGTTTGCCACGCGCCTTCGACGTGAACATTTTTACCACTTGTTTCTTTAACGCTGATAATATCACCGAGTTTCACTTGGAAAGATGGAATATCAACCTTGCGTCCATTAACGGCGATATGTCCGTGATTGACGAGTTGTCGCGCCTGCCGACGAGAAGTTGAAAAACCGGCGCGATAAACGACATTATCAAGCCGCCGCTCAAGCATAAAGAGCAGATTTTCGCCCGTAACGCCTTTCTGCCGCAGAGCTTTGTCGAAATAATTGCGGAATTGTTTTTCAAGCACAAAGTAAATGCGCTTGACCTTTTGTTTTTCCCGAAGTTGCTGTCCGTAACCCGATAATTGTTTCTTACGTCCTGCGCCGTGTTGTCCCGGCGGATTTGTGCCACGTTTCTCAATCGCGCACGACGGTTTAAAGCAACGGTCGCCTTTTAGAAATAATTTTCCACCTTCGCGGCGGCACAAACGGCACACCGCATCTCTGTATCTAGCCATATATTTTTTTGCTTCCAGCCAAGTGGTTTTGGATTTTAGATTTTGGATTTTGGATTTTCTGAATCCAAAGTCCGTAAAGTCTAAATCAAACCTCACTATTTTTGACGGAAAAGTTTACGGACAGTCTGTAATTGCCCTTCATCCTTTCGATAGTTTTAATTAAAATTTCAAACCACAAGTTTCAGATTTTAAATCCAAAATCCAAAATCTAAAATCCAAAATCGTCAAACTCTGCGTTTCTTCGGCGGACGACATCCGTTATGCGGAATCGGTGTCGTATCACGAATCGAAGTAACGCGAATTCCCGAATTATTAATTGCCCGAATCGCCGATTCACGTCCACCGCCCGGACCTTTGACTCGCACTTCCACTTCACGCATTCCGACTTCGGACGCTTTGCGGGCGGCTTCCGAAGCTGCTTGTTGCGCCGCAAACGGCGTTCCTTTGCGCGAACCTCTGAAACCACGCGCTCCCGATGAAGACTGCGCTACTAAATTTCCCGCCGTATCGGTAATAGAAATCAGCGTGTTATTAAACGATGCCGCAATAAATACGATTCCAACGGGAATATTTTTCTTTTCTTTTTTGCGAAAAGTCTTTTTCTTTGTTGTTGCTTTTGCCATAATTCAGTTATCAGTTATCAGTTATCAGTTTTATGTTGACTGATAACTGATAACTGTATTTATTTCTTGCCCGGTGCTTTTTTCTTCGCAACGGCGGCTTTGCGCGGACCTTTACGAGTTCTGGCGTTAGTGCTGGTGCGCTGTCCGCGAACCGGCAGACCGCGACGGTGGCGAAGTCCACGATAACAACCGATGTCCATCAAACGCTTGACATCCATTTGCACACGCTTTCGCAAATCGCCTTCAATTTCACCTTGAGAATCGAGCAACGCACGAATTTTTGTTAAATCGTCTTCGCTCAAATCTTTGATTTTAGCATCAACACTAATATCGGCTTCGTTCAAAATCGCAGTCGCCCGCGGCTTTCCGATGCCGTAAATATAAGTTAAACCAATCTGCGCCCTTTTATTTGGCGGTAAATCAACCCCTGCTACACGAGCCATCTTTTATCTCCAATTTTGGATTCTGGATTTTGGATTTTGGATTGAAGAATTCACCTATTTACGCAAATCCAAAATCCAAAATCTAAAATCCAAAATCTATTTATCCCTGTCGTTGTTTATGTTTAGGATTTTCGCAAATCACGCGCACAATCCCTTTTCTATGAATAACTTTGCACTTGTCGCACATTTTTTTGACTGATGGACGAACTTTCATAATTTTTTACCTCGCCTTTTATTTGTAGCGATAAGTAATTCTTCCGCGACTCAAATCGTATGGCGAAAGCTCAACTAAAACTCTATCGCCGGGCAAAATTCGAATAAAATTTTTCCGCATCTTGCCGGAAATATGCGCCAAAACTTGATGTTGATTGTTTTCGAGTTCAACCTTAAACATCGCATTTGGCAAAGTTTCGAGGACGGTCGCCGTTACCTCTATCGCTTCTTCTTTTGACATAATTACAGTGCCAAATCCTAACGAGTTGACAAACTCTTAATGTTACCGCTTTTTATTCGACTTTTCAAGTTAAGCTGATACGGTTTCCGATTTCGCCCGATTTAACTGCGCTTTTTGCGCTTTTGTCAAAGTCAGAATTTCGGGACCTTCCGCCGTTATCGCTACCGTATGTTCGGCGTGTGCGCTCGGTTTGCCGTCCGCCGTTATAACCGTCCATTTATCATCCAAAGTTTTTGTTTCTTCGCTACCGAGATTCAGCATCGGCTCAAGCGCAAAACAATAGCCGGCGCGAATCTTTTCCTTGGTTCCGGCTCTGCCGTAATTAGCGATTTGCGGCGATTCGTGCATCGCACGTCCAATGCCGTGTCCGGTGTAATTTCGCACGATGCCATAATTGTATTTCTCGGCGTGTTTCTGAATCGCCTCGCTAATATCGCCGACTCTTTTGTTCGGACAACACTGGGCAATTCCGATTTCCAAACATTCTTCTGTTACGCGAATCAGTTGTTTGAGTTCGTCGCTGATGTTGCCAACCGGAATTGTCGTCGCCGTATCACCGACAAAACCGTTATACGTCGCCGCCATATCGAGCGAAATAATGTCGCCCGATTTCAAAGGCGTATTATTTGAAAATCCGTGAACAATTGCCTCGTTCACCGAAGCGCAAATCGCAAACGGAAACGGTGTCATTCCGTGCGGCTTATAACCGATAAA
>JANOXW010000698.1:0-10481 GCA_031418635.1 Acidobacteriota bacterium | reverse complement strand
GTTGGAAATTGGAGAACTGAAAATTATTAACTGTTTATCCATTTTTTCAAAAATTTGGTTGTAGTAAATAAAAAGAGTCGCCCATTGAACTACTAGGAAACAGTTGATAATAAAAAGATAAATGGCGGAGCCGACGGGACTCGAACCCGCGACCTCCAACGTGACAGGCTGGCGTTCTAACCAACTGAACTACGACTCCGCAAAGGACGATTTGGGATTGCTGATTTTGGATTGAAGGAAAAATTCATATTCACTCTTCAAATCCGAAATCCGAATTCCCAAATCTTAAATTATTTATGGTGGGCATAGAAGGACTCGAACCTCCAACTTCCTCCTTGTAAGGGAGGCTGTCTACCAATTGACGTATATGCCCAAAATCTTTTTTTTGGCAAACTTTCCGCGTATTCGTCGCCCACAATTTTTGTCAAAAAAAAACATCACTCTTTTTTGAAAAAGCGCGAATTCGTAGCTTACGAAAAACGTCTGTAACTGTCAAGTTTCCTAAACAAATTCATCTGTCGTTATTTTCCTCTTCTTATTTTCTATGAGTGGCGATTCAATTCTAATAGCCATCCACGATTTATAGCTTTCTCCGCTTTTCCACTTACTAAAAGCCGTTGCCGACTGCTTGTTTCAATTCCGCCGGACATTCCGGGTCAATCCTAATATCCGGTGCAAGCCCCGGATACAAAATCCAAAAATACTTATTGAGCCACGAAATTGTGTAGCCGGTTTTTGAAATCGAAGAAGTCGCGCTGTCGCCGAGTTCGGAATCAACACAACCGTCGGTGGCGATGTTCCGCCCGTTGCGCCGCATTTCAAGTTGAAACTGCTCGATGGCTTTCTGGGTTTTCGGTCCATAAAGACCGTCAATCTTTAGTGTCGCCGTGCCGTTTGCTTGAAGCGGCGGCTGGGCGTTTTGTCCTTGTTGATAAACTCGTTTGAGCAAGTATTGAACGAGCATCACGTCGTCGCGTTTGTTGGGTTCGTAAGAACTCGTATAAGACGAACCCGTTGCCGTTTGCGAAAACGCTTTGCGCGAACCGACCGTCATCGTTACGTTATACAAATGCGGATAAGAGCGTCCTTGAACTATTTTTTTGTATGCCATTTTTTTATTCTCCTTTTCTAAGTAATCGAAGCCTGTGCGTAATTCAAAAAAAGATTTTCAATCAAATAGCTGTCAGCTATTAGCTTTCAGTTTTCAGCTACTTTCGTAAATCTCAACAAGTCTGCTAAATACCTTGCAAAATAAAGGCAAGCCATTGAAACAACAATGGTTTAATTACGCACAGGCTTTAATTAATCTCGAAAGCGAGTTACGACAGACGAGCAGTGCGCCGCTTTCGGTTTCCAAATAATGAATTTCGCCCGCTTCGGTCAGCCGAAAAATCTCGCGGACGGTGGTTTGCAAATACGCGGCGGCTTCGTTTGGCGCAAACATCACGGTTTCCGCCGCGCATTGTTCACACAGGGCGATTTTTGCTTTCCGCCGCGAATAGACGACTGTGCGCTGAAATGTTTCAACCGTAATGACGGTTTTCTCTTTTCGACGATTCATATTTTTCCCGAAAAATGAGAGAAAGAGAGATTGTCTTTCGGCAATCCGGCGATTCGACTTTTCAAACCTGAAACGTCAAACAGCAGAATTATCTTCCTTCGCTCTTTCACCCTTTCTTCTTATCGCGGCGGGTCGGGCTGCGGATCGAAGCCTTTCTCCACCGCCGGAAGGTTCAAAATCGTGCGTCCACCTTGGCGCACGACGACCGTTGAAACCAATCGTTCAGGGCGGACGTCGGGCGGTCCAACTAATTCGGGTCTGACAAACACCGCCGGGCTGACGTAATCGCCCGTTCGCCTAGCCTCGTAATCGAATGTCGCCGCTTCGCCGCCTTCGAGTTCTATTTCACGCGAAACGCGGCGCACAAAAAGCAAGCCTGGACGGGAGTCGGGCGGAGTTGCTTCGTAAATGTCAAAGACCATTCTCACGCGGACGCAAGGAATGTCTCCCTGCGGGTCGGAAAAGCGCGGGACTTGAACCGTAATATTGACGGTTTGTCCCGCGCTGACGAAGTGCAAACCGTAGAGCGAAAATTGGGTGCGCGGCGGTTCGGTTTGACCGAAAGCGACGGCAGTTGAAAAAGC
Organism: Acidobacteriota bacterium; assembly: GCA_031418635.1. Taxonomy (GTDB): domain Bacteria; phylum Acidobacteriota; class Blastocatellia; order Pyrinomonadales; family Pyrinomonadaceae. The sequence continues at coordinate 8,336 of JANOXW010000698.1, read as the reverse complement.
GAAGATGATTGCGCCGAGCGCAAACGCGATAACGAAATTCTTTTTAATGTTCATTTTTTTTACTCCTTAAAGTTCTATTATTTTGTAACGCCAAAAAAACTTTTGTGCGCGGGCGATTTCTGCTATAATCGTTTCACTTTGAAAACGGCTGAAACGCGACGCGCCGAATGAAATTTTTAACGACACGGCGATTCTCTCGCAAGACGCTGCGGAAAGTCTTTAAGTTTTTAGGAATTTTTTCTTAATTTTTTCTAAAGATGGCAAATGAAAGAACTAAACCGACAGATTTACAGGTTTGATAACTTTCAACTCGATGCTGGCAATCGGCAATTACGGCGCGAAGATAAGCCGCTGTCTTTGCCGCCCAAGGCTTTCGATTTGCTTCTCGCGCTGGTCGAAAACAACGGGCGATTGGTCGAAAAAGATGTGCTTTTTACGAGCGTCTGGCAAGACCAAATCGTTGAAGAATCAAATCTGCCGGTTCACATCTCGCAAATCCGCAAGGCTCTCGGCGAAACAAAAAACAATGCGCGTTTTATCGAAACCGTTCCCGGTTACGGTTATCGTTTTGTCGGCGAATTGCAGGATTTTGCTGACAATGAATTGATAATTGAAACCGAAACGCTCTCGCGCATCACCATCGAAAAAGAGGAAATGAGCGACGCGGAGATTTTAGAAAGCGGGAAACCCGGAATTGATAAAAACGAAGCGGTAAGAAAAAATCGCGTTAAAAAATACTTCGTCGCTGCCGGTGCGATTTTGATTTGCCTGACGTTGGCTTTCGGCGTTTATTTTTTGAATGTAAGAAAATCGGACGTGCCGTTTGAAAAAATAAAATTTACGCGCCTGACCAACAACGGCAAAGTTTCCGCCGCAACTCTTTCGTCGGACGGCAAATTTATCGCATACGTTTTGAGCGAAGTGGAAGGCAACAGTATTTGGGTGCGGCAGACGAGCGCGGCAAACGATACGCGCATTGTGCCGCCGGTCAAGGTGCAGATTTGGGAATTGACGTTTACGCCCGACGGCGCACATCTTTTTTACAATCTGTTTAGGGAAACTAACTCCACACCGGAACTCTTTCGCATTTCCACACTCGGCGGGGTCAGCGAAAGAATTCCGAACGTCATCGCCAGCTTTATCGGGTTTGCGCCCGACGGAAAGCGTTTTGCTTACGGGCAATCGGATTCCGCCGCCGGACAAAATTATCTGGTCGTCGCCGATGCAGACGGCACTAATCAACAAAAGATTTCAAGCAAAAATCACCCGAACACTTTTGAAACCAATGCTCCGGTCGTTGCGTGGTCGCCCGACGGCGAAACGATTGCTTGTCTCGTCAATCATTTTGAAGCGGACGCGAGCTATTCTTCAATCGTCGGCATTAACGTCCGTGACGGCAGCGAAAAACTTTTGAGCGAGCAGCGTTGGTATGACGTTTTCAGCATCGAATGGCTGAAAAACGGAAGCGGTTTGTTAATCTCGGCGAGCGATGAAGTTTCGGGCAACAATCAAATCCGGTTTCTTTCCTACCCAAACGGTGAAGCGCGAAAAATTACCAATGATTTGAGCCGATACGATTCGTTGAGCGCAACCGCCGACGGCAAATCTTTCGTAACGATACAAACCAACAAGACGAGCGGCATTTTCGTCGGCGAAGCGGGCGCAGACGATTTTAAGGAAATCGTTTCCGAAACTGGAGAATTGCATCCGTTTGTCTGGACTCCCGAAGGAAAAATTGTCTTTCGCTCACACAAAGACAGCGTTTCAAATCTTTGGACGATGGACGCAGACGGCGGCAATCGCCGACAACTAACGATTAACGCGCAAGTTGATTCGCGCGGTTTGTGCCTCTCGCCGGACGGGAAATATCTCGTCTTTGCATCGTGGCGTTCGGGAAAATCAAATTTGTGGCGGGTTGATGCGGATGGCAAGAATCTGATGCAACTGACCGACGGCGAAGCCGATACGCGCCCGCAATATTTGCCCGACGGTCAATCAGTCGTTTATCAAAAAGGCTTACAGTCGAAACCGACGTTGTGGAAAGTTAATCCCGAAGGCGGCGAACCTGTTCAGCTAACCGAGTTCTACGCCAAGTGGAACGCCATTTCAACCGACGGGCGGCGCATTAGTTTTTTTCAAATGGTTGATAGCAAATGGCGCATCGGAATCATTTCTTCGACGGGCGGCGCGATTTTGCAACGCTTGGACGTTCCCGCATCGGTAAAGGAAAACGAGATTCGCTGGTCGCCGGATGACCGTGGTTTGTTTTACATCAGCACAATCGGCAATGTGGGCAATGTCTGGACGCTACCGCTGGACGGCACGGAAACAAAGCCCGTAACAAACTTCAAATCGCATTATCTCGAAGATTTTTCGTGGTCGCCGGACGGCACAAAATTAGCCGTTTCGCGCTCTTTGCAAGTGAGCGATGTGGTTTTGATTGAAAAAGCCGAATAATTTATCAATTAATTCGGCTGTTGAATGTGGGTTTGATGTTTGGATTATTTTTTGTGCTTTCATCATAAACCAAAATCGTTCCGCCAAAGCCGACAGCAAAGCCTTTTTTTCCAACAAAGACAACTTTTTCCAGTTTGTGTTTGACGCTTGAACTTTCCAAAGTCCAGACATTTCCCGCCGTCGTCGTGTGCAGAATCGTGCCGTCATCTCCGACTGACCAACCTTCTGCTGTGTTTTTGAAAAAGATGTCAGTTAGATTGTTCGAAGTATTTGAAGTTTGCTCGCGCCAAGTTTTACCGCCGTTAATGGTTTGATAAATTTTGCCATTAGTGCCGGCTGTCCAACCGGTTTTTTGATTAACAAAATAAACGGCATTCAGTTTTGCGGGTTCATTGCCGAAAACGGTTGCTTGATTCCAACTCGCGCCGGCATCTTCGGTGAATAAAATCGTGCCACCACCACCGACCATCGAACCATGAAAATTGTCTGTAAAAGTGCCATCCAGCATTAAGTAGCGAATTGGCGATAGATTTTTTTTCCAAGTTTTAGCATCATCCTGCAAAGCAAATAAAGTGCCTGATTCGCCGACTGCCAACCCAAAACCATTTTGAGTAAAGAAAATTTTAGCAATGCGATTGCGTCCCTCACCGAAATTTATTTGCTCCCAATTTGCACCACCGTCAGTAGTTTTCAAAAGATAAGATGGTGAGTTCGTGCCGAGATTAAAAATATTTCTTTCGCACAACAACCAGCCTGTTTTTGCATCGGAAAAGTAAATTTGGCGAATTGTATCAGCCGTAAAATTTTGCTCTTTTTTCCAAGTTTTGCCACCATCAATTGTTATTAACAAAGTGCCGCCGCTGCCAGCGATAAAACCTTTGTTTTCATTGACAAAATAAATATCGTGAAACCACGAGAGCGTCTTCGATTCCTGCTTAACCCAATTAGCGTGTGCCGTTTGAAACGAAGCGAGAAACAAGAGTGCTAATGAAATTTTTTTCACAAAGTTCATACTTTAATCAAATTGCAAATTAAATAGGACTTCCGAACAGCAGACGGACAATACTAAATTTACTAAAAATATCTAAAACCTTTTCGACGGTTTTGATTTTGTTGCCCGGCACGACAACCTGGTCGCCCGGCACGAGATAAATCATCTCTGCTTTGCCGCGGGCGATGTCTTCCAGATTAATCGCAATTGGTGTAATACCGATTTGTGTTTGACGATAAATAACGACTTTTTTCCGGTCGCCGGTACGAAGAATTCCGCCCGATTCGACAATCGCTTCATAAACGCTCAAACGTCGTTCCATCAGTTTCACGCCCGGCGTTCCGACATCGCCAAGCACACTATAACGCGCCGAACCGACTTTTTCGAGTGTAACCGTAACCTTTGGGTCAATAATATATTCGTCGAGTTTTTTGGTAACTTCGTCCTGAATTTGCTCAACAGTTTTGCCACCGACAAAAATGCCTTCACGAATCAGCGGATAAGAAATTTTAGCTGTTGGTGGAACGGTAATTCCCGTTTTGCAATAATCCGGGCATTGACCGAAAACCTCAATCGAGATAACGTCTTGCGGTCCGAGCCGATATTCCTTCAAATAGTTATTGTAATACGGAACAATCGCCGATTCTTCTTCCGACAGACCTTCGCGCCGCAGGTTTTTGTCATCTGTTTTATCCTCTTGCACAGTTTGAGTAACGGTTTCAGGCGCGTCTAACTTTTTTAATTCGCCTTCCGCCACTTTTTCGTTTTTTTCCGATTTCTTATCATTCTTAGCGGTAATAATTCTCTCCTGCTTTGGCGGTGCGGTTTCCTGCGCCATAGTGCTAAGTGAAAAAATCATGCCGACTGCCAAAATAAAATAAATGCTCCGAAAAAAATTTACTGCTTTCATATTCTTTCTCCGTTTCCCATTAACCAATAAAATGCTATTAACTAATTCTATCCATTTTCCTCTATAGATTTTATTTTTCTATCTACCTTTGCCGAATAAAACAGTTTTGATAGTTTCAAATACGATAACTAAATCGAGCGCAAGGCTCTGATTTTTGATGTAATACAAATCATACTGCAATTTACGCCGCGCATCTTCTACCGACGCGCCGTAAGGATATTTTATCTGCGCCCAACCCGTCAATCCGGGCGCAACCAAATGCCGATGAGCATAGAACGGAATTTCTTTGGCAAGTTGCGAAACAAAATGCGGACGTTCCGGGCGCGGTCCGACAAAACTCATCTCACCTTTGATAATATTCCAAAACTGCGGGATTTCGTCCACCCGAATTAACCGAATGACGCGCCCGACGCGAGTTGTGCGATTATCGTCAGTCGTTGCCCACACCGGCTTACCGTCTATTTCGGCATCGGTTTTCATTGAGCGAAATTTGATAACCTTAAAACTTTTGCCGTTTTTTCCGACTCTTTCTTGCCGATAAAAGATGTCGCCTTTTGAATCAAGTTTGATTAAGACAGCAGTCAGCAAGGCAATCGGAAACGAAACAATTAAGCCGGTCAAAGCCAATGACCGATGAATTACTTCGCGGACAAAAGTTCCGAGTTGCGTATCGCGTCCACGTCCTTCAAAAATCAGCCACGACGGGCGCACCATATCAATATGAACCTGTCCGGTTACACGCTCGAAAAACGACGTGCATTCTTCGATGTTAACATCGCCCGCCAAACTCATTTTCAACAAAGTATCGGTTGGAAAAGTCCCGCGTCTTTCACGGACAGCAATCACGACGCGGTTGATTTTTTCGTTTTTAATAATTTCTTCAAGATTAGTGGCGGAACCGAGTAGATTTATTTTGGGCGGCATCTCTTGTTGTTTTGCCCCGTTTTCCGTAACAAATCCGACAATTCTATAACCTGCGTCGCGTCTTTCCCAAATTGATTCTGCTGTATCCTGTGCCGCCCGCCCTGTTCCGAAAATCAAAATTTTCTCGCCAATTTCGGGATGTCCGGTCAACCAATGAATTAGAAACCGCCACGTCAAAAGCAAAATTAGCATAACCGGAACGGAGATGACCGAAACTCCGCGCCCGATAAACAGAGGTGGAACAAAATAAAATAAAAACGCCAATAATACCCAGGCAATTCCGAGGGCTTGCACCATTCGGAGCATCAATTCGCGTCGGTTTCCCATGACGGTAAAATCATAGAGGTCGTAAAAATACAGTATCAAAAGACAAATCAATGTTGCCAGAATGATTTTTTGCCAACCGTTTCTTTCGTTAAGCTCATTATTGGAACCAACCAAACCTAACCGCAAATACAACGCCAAAACTATTCCGCCATAAATAATTGCGGCATCGGCGAGTAATATCCAAACCGTGCGAGGTGTAATTCTAGTTCCATTCATCGGTAAATCAATTACGAATTGCAAATTACGAATTACGAATATCTGATTTATTCTGCCAATTCGTAATTCGTAATTTAGCTTTTTATCCGGCGACCTGAATTATAGTATCCATAATTATAATGCGTTTCGTCTAAAACATCTTCACTTTGATTGAGAACAACGCCCAACATTCGTTCACGCGGCAGGGCTTCCATAATTCGGTCAACCGCGCTATAACGGGTTTTGCCGGCGCGTATGACGAGCATTGCACCATCTGCTTGATTTATCAACACCGTAGCATCAGTAAAAATTCCTAATGGCGGCGCGTCAATAATGATAAAATCAAACATCTCACGCGCCTGACGCAAAATTTCCTTAAATTTTGGACCGGAGATTAATTCCGCTACATCACTTCGGGCTTCGCCACCCGGAAGCAGATGCAATCCCGCCGGTGCTAATTTAACGATAGATTCGGTAAGCGTAGCATTTCCCGCAAGAATATTTGAAAGACCTTTGTCGGTTTCGATGCCTAAATAATCCGTTAAACTCGGCATCCGCAAATCGCTGTCAATAATCAACGCTTTGATGCCGTCGGTTTGCGCCAACATCCACGAAAGATTGAGGGCAGTAACGGATTTACCTTCGCTCGGATTAATGCTGGCGACGACGATTGCCTGCAATTTTTGGCGTTGGCTTTTATGTAAAATCTGTGTCCGCAAACTGCGATATTCTTCGCAATAATTTGAATTAGGATGGGTAATGGCGACAAGACGCGGCTCAACGCGCTCCGCTTCAACGTCCCACTGAGCGAACTCAGGCAGGATTTTTTCTGCGATGCGCGTTGCGCCGACAGCGTTCAAAGTTGCCCCGGCAGTAGTTTCCGTTTCCAAATCAGGGAGTGCCTTCCCGATTATTGAATCCGACCGCCCATTGAACGCCAAACTCGGTGTGCCGATTTTAATTTCTTTAACAAATAATTCCGGCGGTGTGTTGGCACGTCGGTCATTTTTGTCAAACGGCACGACATTTGCCGAAACCGCAGTTTCGATTGTGTCTGTTTGCTCTGCTTGTTTTTTCTGTAATGCTTTTAAGATACTCATAATCTCTTAGTCCAAATTCCAATGCCCAAAGTTTAAAGTCCAATACCAAAATGACTTTGGACTTTAGACTTTAGACTTTGGACTCAATAGAATCCGCCGACTTCTTCAATTTCCAAATTTATCTCGTCGTCTAAATCATCAAATGGGCGTGGAATAGATTTTCCATTTGAATTTCCGTTTCCGTTTCCGTTCCCATTTCTATTTCCATTGGTTGCGTTAGCCGGAAACTTTTTTGGCGTATTTGCCTCGACGCGATTTTGATTATTCCGAAGTTCTTCTCGTGCTTCGGCAGTCAAAACTCTAGCTGAACCGACTTTTTCGACGGCTTTTTCGTTTATTATCAGCGCATCTTTAGACGGCAACAAATCAAGATTGTCGGCAACTTCTTCGATGATTTGTCTGCCGATAATTTGTTCGCCCACCGCGTAAGCCGCCAACATTGCATTGTCGCAAATATTATTGATTTGGCGCGGAATACCTTCCGAACACTGAAAAATAAAGTCAATTGCACCGGGCGTGAAGATGTTCGGTTGGTCTGAACCGGCAATCAAAAGTCTTTCCGTAATATATCGTTCGATTTCTTCAACATTCGGAAGTGCGTGCATTTTACAGCGAAGCGCGACGCGCTGTTTTAATTGGCGCAGATTCGCCTGATTCAATTTATCGCGTAGTTCGGGCTGTCCGGTCAGAACGATTTGCAGATGTTTGGCGTTGTCCGATTCAAAGTTCATCAACAGCCGAATTTCTTCTAAAACGTAATCGGAAAGTTCGTGGGCTTCGTCAATAATCAAGACGGTGCGAAGTCCGCGCCGATGCCTTTCTTCTAAAATTCTGCCCAATTCCGTCAGCAATTCGGCTTTATTATTCCAATCCTTAATGCCGAGCATCTGTGTAACGTGATGATAAAATTCATCAATCGAAAGACGCGGATTGAAGATATATGCCGCGAGAACACTTGAATCCAAGCGACGCAAAATCCAGCGCAAAGCCGTTGTTTTGCCCGTGCCTACTTCGCCCGTCAAAACTATCAAACCTTTGGCGTTTTCCAAACCGTAATACAAACTTGCCAAAACCTCGTTATAACTCGGCGTGAACACGAGAAAACGCGGGTCGGGCGTTAAAGTGAACGGTGTATCTTCTAATTCAAAAAATTCTTTATACATTTTTTAGACTCCAAATTTCAGATTTCAAATTTCAGATCCAAATTTTTCTTTCAATTTGGAATCTGAAATTTTAGGAAACCACGCGCTCAAAAATGCGCGATAGTTGTAATAAGATAATTATCAAAGGAATACTGCCGACTGCTACGGCAATTCCCGCTAATACTTTTAGCCAATGAACACGAGCTTGCCAATCTTTTTCGTGTTGCGATAACAATGGCGGAACGCTCGCCAAAATTGGCAATCCGGTGTAATGTTTGGCATCTTCGATA
>JANOXW010000697.1:0-7445 GCA_031418635.1 Acidobacteriota bacterium | reverse complement strand
AATCAGCGCAAAGGCTTGGGCGGAACGAAACAGTGCAAGCGTTCCGCGTGGACTGATGCCGAGTTCGAGCGCGTCCGTTTCGCGGGTTTGCGCGACAATTTTTAAAAGATAATCAACAAGGCTTTCATCAACGCGCACTTCCGTCGCCAATTGTTGCAATTCCAAAATATCGTCTTGGGACATCACCGCCCGCACAAATTGCAACGGATTGGCGCGTTCACGGTCGCGCAAAATGTTGCGTTCATCGTCAATACTCGGATAACCGACGTGCAGACGCAACATAAATCTATCTAATTGGGATTCGGGAAGCGGATAAGTTCCGTGATGTTCCGTCGGATTTTGCGTAGCAACAACCATAAACGGTTGCGGCAATGGGCGCGAAACACCTTCAATCGTGATTTGTTCTTCCGACATCGCTTCAAGTAACGCAGATTGTGTTTTCGGCGTGGCGCGATTGATTTCGTCGGCTAAAACTATATTTGAAAATATCGGTCCGGCGTTCCATTCAAATTGTCCGCTACGCTGATTAAAAATGGAAAGACCAATAACGTCCGACGGCAATAAATCCGAGGTAAATTGAATCCGCTGAAACGAAAGTTCGAGCGCACGCGCCAACGCATTGGCAAGCGTCGTTTTGCCAATGCCGGGAACGTCTTCAATCAACAGATGTCCTTTGGCAAGCAAGGCAGCCAGGGCAAATCTGACAGTTTGCGTTTTGCCTTTGATAACGCGCTCAATCGCTTCTTGCAAGCGACTGATTTTCGCCGTCGCGCTCAACGTCGGTGTCATCGGTGTCGTAATCGTTTCGGTTTCTTGTGTTATCCAATCTCTCATTATTTTTTTATAGCGGACAATGCTAAATATATTCTACAAAATTATGCAGTCGTTTTGCACCAAAAAAAGTGAAAAGTGAAAAAGTTTAAAAGTTTAAAGATGAAAAAGTAAGACTGTTGCTGATTTCACGGATTGAGGTTAATAATTCGATGAGTAATTTTAAGCATCAACTTTTTCACCTTTTCACTTTTAAACTTTTTCACTTTAGCATTCGACAGGTTGCAATTCCGTGTTAAAAACAACTAAAATTTTGAAACTTCTTTATAAAATTTTCGTGAAAGAAACAGCTAAGGAATACTTTAAAATTATGAGAAATTTTCGCCGAAACATTAAAAATCAAAAGGGATTTAATCTTGTCGAATTGATGATTGTGATTGCCGTAATTGCTTTATTGGTGGCGGTTGCCATTCCCGGTTATCAATATGTCATCAGAACCGTCAACGAAACGTCAACCGCCAAAGCGATGGACACAATCCGCACCTTGCAAACCGGCTATGCCAGCAAACATCAGGGCAGATTTGCGCTGTCTTTTGCCGAACTCGTTAGTTCAGCTGACTTGGATGAGAAATTTAAAGATGATAGTCCGGTGGTCAACGGTTATATTTACCGGCTGACCGTGCAGGAACCTTCGGGTTCAAAACCGGCTTTCTATTCACTCAACGCCGATCCGCAAGTTGCCGAAGGAATTCAAGCCACAGGCAAGCGACATTTCTACGTTGATTCTTCAATTAGCGGAACTAAATCAACCGAAGAAAATCGTCCGGCAAAAGCCGATGATCCGTCAATCTAAAATCAACCAAAACAGAAGCCTGCATGTTAGCAAGGGCGCAATTCGCTGATGTGATTGCGCCCTTGCTAACACGCAGGCTTCTGCTTTTTTACAGTTAAGCAAGTGAGCATAATTTTTCAGATTTAATGAAAATTCATCAAAGTGCGTTAAATTCTTGTTTCTACGCAGGTTTTAGATTTTTCTTCATTATCCATTATCCGTTATCCATTTTGCATTACTGCTCAGGTAATTCTCAAATTACAAACAGGACAAACGCGCACGTCTTCTTTGATGAGCAATCCAATCCAAAAAAGCGGGAAAAATGTAACTAGCAAAACGGCGAAAACAATCCAACCTGCCGTCGAAATTTTCCTTTCATAGCGCGGGAAAAGTTGCGACGAACAACGCGGACACAAATAGCCGTGAGCCATATTTTGTTGTTGTTGTTGAACCAGCGGTTGCGGTCGTGGCGGCGGAAGCGGTTGTTGTAGCGGTTGAACCTGTTGGACAGGTCGAGGTTTTCGTCCCTTGTCTGAAACCTGAAACTCGTCGGTTTTCCAAGAATAAGGTCGCGGCGGCGCATATTCATAACCGTTCGCTTTTGATTGTTGGCTTTGCAAAAATTTCGTCCCGCAAAAACGGCAGAAATTACTCGTTTCGGTATTTACCTGTCCGCAATTTTGACATTGAACCATATCGCTTATATTCCTGTTTTCAGATTTCTAATTCCAAAAGATTTTACGACACTTTTGGCAAAAAGTTCTAATACGGAAATAATAATGAGCCTGATTTACTCAAAACGAATTTTCTCGCCCGTTCTAATGGCTTCATAAACTTTTTCAACAAGTTCGACTGATTTGAAACCGTCAAGTGCAGTTACGGGCGGTTCGTTACCGTTTAAGATGGCATCAATAAACGCCTTGTCTTCTTGGACGTAACCCCAACGCTCTTCTTTTTCGGTCATTTGCCATGAAAGCGTTTCAAAATTTGCGTCAATTCCCCTTGAATCTAACAATCTTTCCATTTCTTCGGTCATAATCGTGCGGTGATGGCAAAAGACTTCGATGCGTTCAAATGGAAAATGCCAACTTGCATCGGACGACGAGGCAAATGTGCAGTGAAAGCCGTTTTTGAATTTGAAGATGATGGAAAATTCGTCGAGTTCGGGATATTCGTGTTGTGAGCCGTAAGCGACGAGTTCGGCGATTTCGCCAAACTGAAAACGCATCATATCGAACAGATGAATCGTCGTTTCATACAAAAATCCGCCCGTAACATTAGTGTCGCCAGTCCAAATCGGATTGAGTAATTCGCCGCGATTCATCTTGATATGCGCCGAATGCGCTTTGTCCGCGCTCAATAATTCTTTGAGTTTCGCATAAACCGGCGCGAAACGGCGATTATGTCCGACTTGAAAAACTTTGGCGGAATTTTCGGCGACGGCGAGTAATTTTTTCGCATCCGTCAAGCCGATTGAAAAAGGTTTTTCACAAAAAACGTGCTTGCCTTCCGATACGGCGTGAGAAGCAATCTCCGTATGCGTTTTATTCGGTGTGCAAACTAAAACCGCGTCGCAATTTTCAAATAATTCTTCCCGCGACGCGCAAACTTTGCCACCAACAGATTTTGCAGTTTTTTCCGCTTTTTCCGCCACAATATCATAAAGTGCAGCAATTTCTGCCTGATTATTTTGCGAATGAATCCGCGCATGGACATTGCCGATATAACCTGTGCCAATGATTCCGATTTTAATTTTTTTCATTTCCCTCTTGTGTTTCCTTTAGCTGTTCATACATTTTTCGTAATCGGTCAATTTCAATCTTATCTGTAACCTCAACAAATTGTGCTGTATTAGTTATTGGCAAAGTTCCAATTGCTTGGAATAAACCATTATTTTGATAAGATTCAATAAGCCACATTCTGACTTGTGTTTCGCCTACATATTCACAGTAATATGAAAAGTCTAAATTTGGGTTTTTATAATAATGTCCCGCTTTAATTTCTGTATCAAAACCTAATTGATATTTGGATTTGTCTATAATTTGCGAAGTATTATTAATTTCATCTGTAAATTCATAAACATCTCCAGATAAATACGGGTCAATACCAAGCCCTTTAGTGCTTTTAAGATTACTTATTGGAATCAAACAATAATCAAAAAGGAAGGATTTAACTTTATCTCGTTGTAATCCATTCATGTGAATTACTTCCGTTTCATCTGGAAATTGAATCTCTAAAGTTTGAGGCGTTTCAGTTACGAATTCTTTTATTTGTTTCGTATATTGATGAACAATCTCTTCAGGACAAGTATTTACACCATTTCCAATAATTGTTGTTTCCCGCATCATACTTCTTAAAATGCCAGTTTCTTCGGGAATACCGACGAATGTGTTTGATTCTGAGAGGCAAAATCTAAAAGAATAAACAAGGCAGATGTAAGGGGAAAATTGTTCCATTAAATCGCCGTCTGAAGTTTCAAGTAATTTCACTAAACTAAACAAGGAAATCTTTTCATCTCTTGCAACTTCTTTTGCTCCACTTTGAAATCCTGAAGCTGAAAACATAATAGCTTTGTCAGCTTTCACTCGCCTAGATTTTGTTACAAAGGATTCAACTTCTTTTACCGGAACAGAATTAGAATAATCTTTGCATTCTATTACAGTAAGATACTCATATAATCCCTCTTTGAATCGAATTGTTACGTCAAACTGTCTTCCATCAATTTCATCATTCCATTTTACATTTGCACCCTTCTGTTCAGCCTTATGTATAGCTGCAATTAATCTCTCAAACTTTTTCCATTTTGGCGGTTCCTTTTCGTCTTTCATCTAAAATTAGAGTTAATTAATCACTTTGGTTATAAAATTGAAAATTCTTTTTTGTCTAAACCTAAAACTTTTTCCGTCGCGGCTTTTGCCTTTCGCGCTACTTCAAACGGGTTTTCGTTCCAATATTCGGGACGGAAAATCTCGATTGAAACCATCCGGTCATAACCGATTTTGTCAAAACACGCTTTGATTTCTTTTATCGGCAAAATCCCTTCGCCCGGATAAAGCCGATGCGCGTCGGTTAATTCCGACTTCGGCAGATTTTCCGCGTCGTTGATGTGAAAAATAAAAAGTTTTTCCGGCTTCATCTTTTCAATCGCTTCAAACGTCGAATTTCCCGCATAAAAATGAAATGTGTCAAGCACATTTCCGATGTTTTCGCGGTTCACTTTTTCGACTATTTCGTTGCAAAAATCCAAAGTCTGCACACTGCAATCAGTTTGTCCGAGAAACTCGAACGCTAACGAAATATTATGTTTTTCAGCAATATCGCCGAGTTCATTTAAGACTTTGACGGATTCTTCGACAATTCCTTCCTTCGTCGCGCCTTCCGGCAATTTCCCCGGCACGACGACGATATATGGACAACCGATTTCTTCGGCGATATTTGATAATTCTTCCGTTTCGGCTTTGATTGCGGCGTAATCTGCGGCGTTACGAAAGGTTATATGTTCGATAGAATTTATCGAATACGGTTCGATATTGTGTTCGTCCAAAAGATTTTTTAAATCGGCAGTCGTCTTTGTCAGCAAAAACTCGCGCAACTTCGCTGCCCAAATCTCGATTAAATCAAAACCTGCCGCGCTTGCCGCTTTTATGTCCGTTTCCAAATCGGCGTGCATCGTCGTCGCGCCGTTTAATGCTATTTTCATTGAATACTCCTGAATTCTATTTGCGTTTTTATCAAGCAATGTAAGCACTTCTCATACCGATCAGTAATGAACCAATTACATTTAAAGATTGTAACACGCGATTTTTCTTCATAAAATATGTTGTTTTTTATAACCCATAAGCCATTTGTAATAAACAGATTACACATACTTTATGATAATAAAGCAAAAAATAATGAGATTTGTTGAAAAAAAGTATGTAAGGTTTTTGCCCTTTTTCTCATATATAAGTGAGCATCTCATTGTTCCTTGAAAAATCAGTCATCCGTCTTTGTCGTCGGAACACAAAAGACAGTTTCGGGAAATGGTCATTCCCATTGATTTTCACCACACTTTCACCCCTTTTATTTTAGATTTTCACCACGCTTTCACCCCAGTTATTAAGGAGATAAGTTTTAACAAAAACTTATCTCCTTAATTTTTTCTGTCATTTACCTTGATTTCCTTAAATTTATCGCCGACCTTAAAGAGCAAATCGGCTTTTTTGTCGCTGAAACGGGCGATTACAAGATTTGTTTGTTCGGGAAAACTCTCAAAAAAGAGCGTGTTTTGCAGACTATAACCGTCAAAATCTTCGGCTAAAGGAATCTCGACAAAAACGAAAACGGTATCAACTTTGACTTCCTTTCCAACCCACACGAGTTTTTTCACCGCGCCGTTTTTATCCTTTAAAATAAAATTGTCGGCGAGATATGTTTGAATAAACTTGTCAACACCCGTCGTTTTTTCAAGGTCAATTCGTTTCTTTGCTTTATTTTCCAATAACGGCACAAGGTCGTGAACAAAAAGTTGGATGGAAATTTCCGCAAGTTTTTCCTTCGCGTTGTAGTCCATTCGCGTCAATGAAGTATGAAAAGTGTGCGATGCCTTTACAGGCATCAAAGTAAAAAGTAAAAAGCGAAAAGTGCAGAAACAAACCTCAAACTATGTTTAAGTCGTGACTTATTCGTTTTGAAATTTCCTAATCTCATCTTCTTTTTACTTTGAATTTTCTAGCGTTGCGCTTGTTTGAAAGTTTGAAAGCGTGTCGGAACAACGCGGCGCGGGAAAAAGTTGTTGCTCAAATCCGCGTCTGCCGTTTCAAGATTCGGGTCAAGAACAATCGCTTTCGCCTCTTTTTTCGTAACAATCAGTTTTGATACATCAAAATTGTTATACCGCCAAATTTCCGCCGGAATGCGAATTTCCTCGCTGGTGCCGTCCATATATTCGACTTTGAAAATCACCGGCATGACGAGTCCGCCGATGTTTTTTAAATCCACAACGTAGAAATAATAACCGGTGTTGATGATGGATTTTTCCGTTTCGTCCAAAGTTGCAACAAACGCCTGATAATTCTGCTTTTCAAGGTCGCTGACTTTGTATTGGTCAAAATCGTTGTAAAAATCACGCAATGAAGGATATTGATCAATCCGTTTCGGCAAC
The DNA here is from genome assembly GCA_031418635.1 of Acidobacteriota bacterium. Lineage (GTDB taxonomy): Bacteria > Acidobacteriota > Blastocatellia > Pyrinomonadales > Pyrinomonadaceae. Next base: position 699 of record JANOXW010000697.1, on the reverse strand, counting down.
GATTCGTTGCGCTGCCCGGAAAGCGTTTTCGGCTTTGCATTTGCCTGCTTGCGTAAGATTTCTTTTTCAACTTCCGGGTTTTGTGAATTTACCTGATAAAGCCGCACGTTTTCGATGGAAATATCAACGTGGTCGGTCGTGTAAAACCAACCGTTCCAAAACCAATCGAGGTCAACTCCCGAAGCATCTTCCATCGTGCGGAAAAAGTCGGCGGGCGTTGGACGTTTAAATTTCCAGCGTTGGGCGTATTCTCTGAACGCAAAATCGAAAAGTTCGCGTCCCATCACCGTTTCGCGCAAAATATTCAAAGCCGTTGCGGGTTTGGCATATCCATTTGCCCCGAACTGCAACACCGAATCCGAATTCGTCATTATCGGAACTTGATTTTCCGAGAGCATATAATCGGTAATGAGTTGCGGTTCGCCGCGCCGCGACGGATAATTTTTTTCCCACTCGGATTCTGCCAAATACTGCAAAAACGTATTCAAACCTTCATCCATCCACGTCCATTGACGCTCATCGGAATTGACAATCATCGGAAAATAATTGTGTCCGACTTCGTGGATGACGACGGAAATTAATCCGTATTTTGTGCCGGCAGAATAACTTCCGTCGGCGTTTGGACGCGGACCGTTAAAGCAAATCATCGGATATTCCATTCCGCCGACCGGTCCGTTGATGCTTTGCGCGACCGGATAC
>JANOXW010000696.1:0-3956 GCA_031418635.1 Acidobacteriota bacterium | reverse complement strand
GATTTCTGCGCTGGGTTTATTAAAAGATGCAAAATATAGCCCGAATTTTACGGCGGCGTTGAATGATCGAAGTTATACAGTGATTGATTCAGCCGCGCTTGCTTTGGCGCGAACCGGCGACAAGAACGCTTACGATGCGTTGGTTAAATTGGCAAACACGGATTCGTGGAGAGATCACATCAGAGTTGCCGGTTTGCAAGGTTTGGCAACTCTCGGCGACAAACGCGCTCTCGATGTCGGTTTCAAATATGCTGATAAATCTAATCCTTCAAATGTTCGCACCAATGCGCTTGGAATTTTAGCGGCAAGTGGCAAAGGCGATTCACGAATATATTCGCTTTTGCTCGAAAATTTCAAACAATCTTTAGAAACCAACGCTTTTCAAGGAATCTTCGGCGGTCTGCAAAATTTTGTGAAATTAGCCGACCCGCGTGGACAAGAAGCGTTTGATTTGGCAAAAGATAAATTCAAGGAAAATCAAAATTTGCTCGGTTTTATCAACCAAATCGAAGCGCAATTTAAGAAGGCGATCGAACAAAAATAATAAGACAATATGTATAAATCCAATTTAGTTATTGCATTCGCCATTTTACTGTTTATTCAGTCGCCATTTTGCGTTCAAACACTCAACGCTCAAACCGAACCGAGCCGGCAGGAAATTCTGCGCGGTTCGGTTACGCCGGAGCGCGAGTGGTGGGATTTACTGCATTATGATCTGGCTGTGCAGTTTTTTCCCGATAGAAAATCTATCAAAGGCTCGAACGTCATAACTTTTAAGGTTTTGAAACCTGCCAAAAAAATGCAGATTGATCTTCAACCGCCGCTTGCCGTTACGCGCATTACGCACGGTGGCGAAGAATTAAAATTTGAACGCGAAGGCAATGTTTATTGGGTTTATTTTGCAAATGACCTGCCGAAAGATTCGGAAGACAAAATCACGGTTTTCTACGAAGGCAGACCGACGGAAAGCAAAAATCCGCCGTGGAGCGGCGGCGTAACTTGGGGACACGACGATTTGGGCAATGATTATATCGTTACGACCGCGCAGGGAATCGGCGCGAGCATTTGGTGGGCGAACAAAGATCACGGTTACGACGAACCTGATCGCGGAATGACGACGAGCGTAACCGTTCCCGAAAATTTGGCTGCCGTTTCCAACGGGCGTTTGAAAAGAGTTGATGAAGATAAAGCTGACAAAACGAAAACTTTTTATTGGGAAGTTACAAATCCGATCAACAACTACGGCGTAAACGTCAACATCGGAAACTATGTTCATTGGGAAGAAAAATACAAAGGTTTGGGCGGCGATTTAGATATTCAGTATTGGGTGCTGGCTCATCAGAAAGAAGCCGCCGTTAGGCAATTTAAAGAAGTTCCGCGAATGCTCGAAGCGTTTGAACATTGGTTCGGGAAATATCCATTTTACGAAGACGGCTACAAACTCGTCGCCGTTTCTTACGCCGGAATGGAACATCAAAGTTCCGTAACTTACGGCAATTGGTTTCGCAACGGCTATCGCGGGCGCGATGTGAGTTTCACGGGCATCGGTTATAAATTCGACTTCATCATCGTCCACGAATCAGGACACGAATGGTTTGGCAACAATATTTCGATGAAAGATGCCGCCGATATGTGGATTCACGAAGGTTTTACGAATTATTCGGAAAATCTTTTCGTCGAATACTGGTTTGGCAAAAAAGACGCGGAAGATTATGTCATCGGCACACGCCGAAATATTCAAAATGACACGCCAATCATCGGAACTTACGGCACAAACCGCGAAGGTTCGGGCGATATGTATTACAAAGGCGGGAACTTACTGCACACGATTCGCCACATTATCAACGACGATGAAAAATGGCGTGGAATTCTGCAAGGACTGAACAAAGATTTCTGGCATCAAACCGTAACAACGGCGCAGGTCGAAAATTACATTTCAACAAAAGCCGGAATTAACTTGAGCAAAATTTTCGACCAATATCTGCGAACGACAATGATTCCGGTTCTGCAATACAAAACTGACGGCAAAACTGTTTCATATAAATTCGATAAAGTCGTCAAAGGTTTCGCAATGCCGCTTCGCGTAAAAATCAACGGTAAACAAGTCGCACTTACGCCGAATGAAACGATGCAAACTTTTACTTTTACCAACGAGATAAAAACTTTTGAGGTTGACCGCAACTTTTATATAAATACCGAGAAAATTAATTAAAGCCTTAATTTTAACGAAAACTCTGTGCTTGTTTGATGCGGAGTTTTTTATGTTAAAATGTCTTTGAGGTTACAAAATTTATGGCACGAACCGAAGTTCAAAATCTCCGAAATCTCGAATCCTTTATGGGACAGCCGTTTTCATTTTATGTCGGCAAAATTTCCGACCAACATTTTGAAAAAATCTGCCAAAAAAACAGAGATTTCAGAATTGAGCAAACTGCCGAAGGAGAATTGATTCTTATGCCGCCGACATTGCCTGATACGGGTTGGAAAAATACCAAACTGACGACGCGAACGGAAAACTGGTCGGATTTTCATAAAACGGGAATAGTCTTTGATTCTTCAACCTTTTTTACGCTTCCAAACGGCGCAAGACGTTCGCCCGACGTAGCTTGGATTAGGCGCGAAAAATGGGAAAGCTGGAACAAACAAAAACGCCGTGAACGCTCGGATATTGTGCCGGATTTTGTCATCGAATTGCGTTCTTCAACCGATTCGCTCAAAACATTGCAAACCAAAATGGTGGAATACATCGAAAACGGCGTTTTGCTCGGTTGGCTGATTGATCCGCAAACCAAAAAAGTCTATATCTATCGGGCAAACGGCGAAACGGAAATTTTAGAAAATCCAGAAATCGTTTCGGGCGAAGATGTTTTGGAAGGATTCGAGTTGAACGTGCGCGAGATTTGGTAAAATGATTTGCGGCTTGATTTTTGCGGGCGTAAATGTTTCAATTTAACTTCAAACGTGGTGAGTTACAGCGACTTGCGACCACGGAAAATAAACCGCTAAAAAGCTAAGAGTTTCAAACTGAATAATTTTTTATAAAAGAAAACTCTGCGCTTGTTTGGCGCGGAGTTTTTGATTTGGATTGGCGATTGCGGATTTAGGATTTTATGGAAAATCAGCAAAAAATTAAAGTCGAAGTTAACGCCAAAGCTGCGGATTATCGCCGAATTTTGTTTTGGTATCATTGGAAACGTCTTGTATTAGCTGGATTCCTCTGGCTAATTATTTTCCCGGCATTTATTTGGGTTCTGGGCTTGTCGTCAGGCGTAAATCCTTTTAGCTCTGAAAACAATTCTCCGTTTTTAATATTGACTGTTTTTGGACTGCTGCCGGTCTTGGTTGGTTTTAGTGTTTATTTTTCAATCTGGAGACAAGCAAAAAAAAATGAAAGGATTTCAAAAAAAGCGATTTTTGTTTTTGACGAAAATGGCTTGAAAACAAAATCTGAATCAAGTTCGTCGCAAATGAAATGGGACAGATTAGCAAAAATTTGCGAAACAAAAAAAGATTTTATTTTCTTCCCGCAGGAAAATATTTTTTATACGGTTCCGAAAATAAGTTTTCAAAACGATGAGCAACTCGACGATTTCAAAAAATTGATTCGTGAAAAACTCGGCGAAAAAGCAAAACTAAAGAACTAATTTATGAGCAAGAATTTTTTAGATTTATTAAAAGAAAAAATCGTCGTTTTCGACGGTGCGATGGGAAGTAATCTGCAAGGGCAGGATTTGACGATTGAAGATTGGGGCGGGCAGAATTTTGAGAATTGCTCGGAAAATCTGCTTTATACGAAGCCGGAAGCGATTGAGATTGTTCACCGCGATTTTTTGGAAGCGGGCGTTGATGTTATTGAAACCAATAGTTTTGGCGGTTCGGAAGTCGTTTTGGCGGAGTTCGGGATTGTCGAAAAAACTTACGATGTGAACCTTAAAGCGGCGGAGTTGGCGAAGCGT
>JANOXW010000695.1:0-4173 GCA_031418635.1 Acidobacteriota bacterium | reverse complement strand
CCGTATTTCTGCAAAAGTTCTTTGATAGCATCAGCTTTGTGTTCGGGCAGCATTTCGGCTCTAACCTCAGTAATTCCTACTTGGGGTATTAGGCACAAAGGCACATTTTTTTACTCTAAGAGCTTAATTTTTCCTTCAAATTCACTCATTTTTATGAAAATTCATTGGTTTCTGCTTAATTTTCTTCGTTTTTGGTGTTTTATTGCATTAAATACACGCATACAATGTGGTTTGTATGCAATACTCATTAAATATCCGCCGTATTTAATGCAACAAAATGATAGTCTAACGCGGGGGATGGCATTGCATTAAATACAAGCAGTCTTTTTTTTCGCATTTTTTATATGAATGATTCATCTGTTTTAAGCGAGTTCATCCAACATCTGAAAGAAAACGATTTTGCCGAAAATACGGTTTCCGGTTACAGGTTTGATTTGGAGAAATTTTTTGAATGGTATCTGCAAAGTTTGGGTGAGGGAGTCGAATTGAAAAAACTTTCACCGCTCGACCTGATTAACTATCGCCAGTTTTTGTTAAATGTTCGGGGTTTGCAGCCGACGACGATCAATCGCCGTTTGGAAGCTTTGCGAAAATTATCTCGTTGGGCGGTTCAGACCAAACGAATGAAATCTGATGTGGCGATTTCTTTGAAACCGATTAAGTTTGTCCGAAATCGTCAACCGCTCGGATTATTGGAAAATGAGTTCCACGCTTTATTGAGAGTCGCGGGAAGTTCAAATTTTGCCGTCCGCAATTACGCGATTGTGCAATTGATGGCGCAGACTGGCTTGCGGGTTTCAGAAGTTGCCGATTTGAAAATGGTTGATATCAAAGTGAGTGAACGCGCCGGAACGGTTTTGGTCAGACAAGGCAAAGGCTTGAAAGAACGCGAAATTCCCTTAAACTCTTCCGCTCGAAGAGCTGTTAGAAGTTATTTGGAAATTCGTGGGCAAAGCGTTTCGGATTCGGTTTTTCTTAATCAAAAAGGCGAAAAGTTATCAAAAAGAATGATTCAATCAATGATTTCGCAATTTGGTAAGAAGGCAAAAATTACGCGGTTTTCCGTGTCCGCGCACACTTTGCGGCATACTTTCGCGTTGAACTATTTGAAACAGAATCCGGGCAAGATCGTTGATTTAGCGAATCTTTTGGGGCACGAAAGTTTAGATACGACAGCCGTTTATACCAAGCCTTCGCAAGCCGATTTAGGTCGTGATTTGGAAAACTCCTTGCTCAATTCATATGGATAACGAACCGGGCGAAGAAAGATTAGTCGCGGATTGGGCTTTAACATTGGAAGATATAGTTGAAGTCGAAAAATGCCGCGGCGAATCCAATCGTCGATGGTTTGCCGTTCAACTCTGCTTTTTACGAAATGAAGGCAGATTTTTAGAAGGTTTTACGGATTTACCTCTGAAAATAATCAATTTTATTTCGCTTCAACTTGGACTCGTGCCGATTCTGTTAATGACTGAACCAGGACGTGAAGCAACGACGAGCAGTTATCGTGCCCGCCTTCAAAATTATCTCGGTATTCAGAATTTGACTGACGAAATGGAAACGCCTCTGCGGAATTTACTCAAACAAGAAGCGGTTTCGGGGAAAACTGAAAAAGGAATGTTGGACGCGGCGCAGTTTTATTTGCGAGAGAGAAAAGTTCTGCTACCGCCTCTAAAGTTTTTTACTAAACTGATTCGAGAAAGTCTGCTGTTTGCTCAAGAAGATGTTTTTGCGGAAGTTGCCGGTCTTTTATCGGAAGAAGTCGGAACCGAGTTGGAAAGTTTGCTGGAAGTGGAAAACAATCGTTCCCGGCTGTTTGATTTGAAGGAATATCCGCCCAAAGCAACTTCCGGGGCAATCCTGAAATATCTGGAGAAATATCATTTTGCGAGTGGTTTAACGAAAAATAAAATTGATCTGCGCTACATCAATCCACAACTCATCAAAAATCTTGCCGGGGTTTGTAAGCGATATAATGTTTGGCAGCTCAAGCGGTTTTCGCCTCCCAAAAGACGGGCTTTACTTGCCTGTTTTATCAGCGAAGTCGAAAAAACCTTGTTGGATTATCTGGTTGAAATGCACGACCAATTTCTGATTGAAATGGTGCGTCATACCAAACACTCATTTGAGGAAAAAACCAAAAAAGCGAAACGCCGCGTGAAAGGCGGAGTGGCAGTCTTAACCGATGCGATGGCGCATTTATTGACTGAAGCGAAAACTGAAAATGATGACCGAACGATATTGTTGACCCCGCTTGAATCGCAGGAGTTTCTGACGGAATTCTTTGCAAAATTCGGAAAAAATAATCTTTCGGAAGCAGTTGAAACTTGTCGGGAATGGCAAAAAATCGAGGATCAGGGATATTTACAGGAAATCCGCAATTACTTTACTGATTTGGGGAAGTATTTTTATAAGTTCGCCGAACTGCCGTTTGAAGCACTTCCCGGAAGCGAATATTTATTGGAAGCAATTGAAATCGTCCGCCAATTGAAAAACGGAAAATTAAAAGAAATTCCCGACTCGGCAATTATCAAATTCGTGCCTCCGGCTTGGCAAAAAGGACTTTATCTCCACAAAGGAAAAAACCGCCGAACAATAGACCGCCGATTATGGTTAACCGCTTTAGCATTGTCCGTGCGCGATGCTCTGCGATCAGGCACACTTTACCTGCCAGACAGCCGCCGTTATGTTTCATTTTGGAATCTGGTTTATCAAGAAAACGAATGGCAAAAAGAACGCGATAATTCTTATCAGATATTGTCATTGGAACAAAATACAGCCAATCTGTTTGCTTCGCTCAAACAGGAATTCAGGGAGGTTTACGAAAACTTTGCCGAAACTTTACCAACTAATAAATTCGTTGCTTTGGAAGACGGCAAGCTCAAATTGAAGCGAGCGGACGCATTGCCAGTCCCGGAAAAAACCAAGAAATTACGGAAGGTTTTCGAGTCGGCAATGCCCCGGATCAGAATTGAAGATTTGTTGCAAACAGTTAATGTTTTAACTGACTTTGCTCAGGAATTGCGCCCGCCGCCAGGCATCAGGGAAAGCGCAGCACATATAAAAAACACAAAATTAGCGGCACTAATCGCTCACGGCACTAATCTGGGAATCTCGACCATGGGCAACAGTACCGAAGCCGTGACGGTTGAAATGCTCCAAAACGTGAGTCGTCATTATCTAAATGAAACTACGCTCAAAGCCGCTAATACCAGATTGGTCAATTACCATCACGGACTTTCACTCAGCAGCATTTGGGGCGACGGCACCACATCTTCATCAGACGGACAACGCTTCGGAGTGCAGGCAAGTTCTTTGATCGCTTCGTATTATCCGAGATATTTCGGCTACTACAATAAAGCCTTAACGATTTACACGCATACCTCCGATCAACACAGCGTTTTTTCAACTCAGGTGATTTCCTGTCAACCGCGTGAAGCCCTTTATGTGCTGGATGGTTTACTCGAAAACGACACTGACCTTCACCCTATCGAACATTACACTGACACGCACGGCTTTACCGAACAATTATTCGGTTTGTGTTATCTGCTCGGTTTCTCATTTATGCCAAGACTGAAAGACCTCGCCGACCAGCAGCTTTATAAAATCAGCAAAACCGAAAACTATGGCGAGCCCCACTCAATCTTCCGCCAATCCATTGATTGGCAACTAATTGAAGAACAATACGACCAATTAGTCAAAATCGCGGCAAGCCTCAAAAACAAAACCGCTCCGGCGCACATCGTTTTGCAAAGACTGATCAACGCGACACCCGCCGACCACATTAGTAAAGCCCTGACACAGTTAGGCAGAATCGTTAAAACGATTTTCATTTTGAAATATCTGAGCGATGAAAAACTGCGTCGTAAAGTGCAAAAACAACTCAATCGAGGCGAACAGCGACACGGATTGGCGAAATGGCTGTTCTTTGCCAATCACGGTGAGTTCCGCACCGGCGATTACGAAGAAATAATGAATAAAGCCAGTTGCTTGAGTATTCTCTCGAATGCCGCATTAATCTGGAATACCATTGAAATCGGGAAGATAATTGATCAACTAAAACTCGGCGGAGCAGAAATCAATGATGAAAATATAGCCGGAATCTCACCACTTCTTTTTCGTCATATAATTCCGAATGGAACATATCATTTCAAAGAAGATAACGAGGGGGAT
>JANOXW010000694.1:0-12748 GCA_031418635.1 Acidobacteriota bacterium | reverse complement strand
TATTATCAATGTTTTCAAACGCGACATTGTTGTCGGAAGGCTTGGAGAAATTACAAAAACCGTCGGATATGCGTTTCACGAAGGAAATGGTTTAATCTTTTGTTGGCTTCGATTAAAAACCACGATTATTTTTACGCTCTGGCTTTTTCTTTTAGTAATATCTTTCTTTCTGCCGGCATTTCTTTACCCGAAAATTATCTTTTTTTCAATTTTCTTACTTGGCGGATTAGCCGTCTTCAGCAAAAAACGGAGTCTAAAGCAAACTTTACTATTTTTCCCGGCAAAATTATTGTGTTTTATAGATGTGCTGTCAGGTTTGCATAAAATCAAGTTTAATCGTTCTCATTCCTACTCTTTAGACACCATTGGTTAAAAGATTATAACCATTTTATTCTCAAAAATACTTCAGAGAACAATCTAAAAATTTGCAGCTAAATCCTAAGCGTAAAATGCAATCAGGATAGAAATTGTCTGTTTGCAAAAAAACTGAAATAATAAGAGCGCAAACTTAAAATAGTTTTCGATACGGTCGGTAGGAAATCTATCAATGAGTGAAAAAGAAGATAATCCACGCGCTGAGATTGATGCAATTGACGACAACTTGCTCCGGCTTTTGAACAATCGAGCCGCGATTGCTTTGCGCGTCGGCGAAGTTAAACGGCGTAACGATACATCGCTCTACGATCATAATCGAGAGTTAGAAGTTTTAGACAGATTGCGCCGACAAAACTCCGGTCCGTTAGACGAGCAGAGTATTAAGAGTATATTTCAGCGCATTATTGACGAATGTTTGCAGGTTCAGCAACGTGCATTTCACCCGTCGGCAGACATTAACAAAGTAGAAACGCCGACTAAAAATTTTAGCGGAAGTGAGCGCGTCGCCTTTTTGGGCGAGCGCGGCACTTTCAGCGAAGAAGCCGCTAAAAGACTTTTGGGCGAAAACTGTGAAACGATTTCGCGCCCGACTTTTGAAGAACTTTTTACGGCGATTGACGCAGGCGTTGCCGATTACATTTTAGCTCCGTTTGAAAATAGTCTGGTCGGTTCGGTTCACCGTTGCCACGATTTGCTCCTTGAAAGTTCTTTGAGCATCGCCGCCGAGATAATTTTGCCGATTTCGCATTTTTTAATCGGTTGCGACGGCGCGTTGCTTGAATCTGTCAAAATTGTCGAATCGCATCCGGTTGCCCTCGCGCAATGCGAGCGTTTTTTTAGTGAATATCCGCATATCAAACGAGTAGCAACCAACGACACGGCGGGCAGTGTGCGGCGCGTGGTTGAAAACGGGGATGTTGCGCGGGCGGCGATTGCCGGAAAACGGGCGGCGAATATTTATCAAGGCAAGATATTAAAAGCGCATTTGGAAGACCACGCTGAAAATTACACACGGTTTATTTTACTGACTCAAAATCAGGAAATTGCCGAGCAAGGACAGAAAATTTCATTGGTAATAAAATTGGCGCATCATCCGGGCGCACTTCACGACGCGCTCCGACCATTTGTGCGGCGCGGTATTGATTTGCTGAAAATCGAAAGTCGTCCGGTCAAAGAAAGTCCGTGGCAGTATAATTTTTATCTCGATCTGCAAACTCCGCCAAGCGAAAGCGAATTGCGTGGTGCGCTTAATGAGATCCGCGAACAATCGGAAGCGTTTCGTTATCTTGGTCGGTATTCGACGCTGAAAATTCCAAACGATAAGTAGTATTTTTTTGAAACAACAAATATGATTTTGATTCTTAAACCGCATATTAACCCCGAAACCGTCGAATATCAGCAGTTGGAAAACCATCTCGCCCGGCTTCAAAACATCGAACGGCGCATACATCGTGAACACGGTGCTGAACAAACCTTGACCGAAATTTACTTAATCGGCAATACGGCGGCACTTTCCATCGAAGATATGAAAAGTCTGCCGGGCGTTGACCACGTTGTTCGCGTGTCCGAAGAATATCGCATTCTTGGGCGACATAAAGAAGATAATCGGGCGGCTTATTTCGATTATCAAAGTGTGCGATTCGGTCAGGACACGCTCAATATCTTTGCCGGATTATGCGCCGTTGATTCGCCCGAAAGCGTCGAAGCGATGATGAAGGCTCTGCGCGACAACGGACAGATTTGCACCCGAATGGGCGCATACAAACCGCGCACGAGTCCGTATTCTTTTCAAGGACACGGCAAAAATTGTCTGCCGTATGTTTTTGAACTTGCCGGTAAATATGGAATCAAAGTTATTGCGATGGAAATAACGCACGAATCGCATCTCGAAGAAATTCACGAAGCGTTAGATAAAACCGGAAATCCGACCGGAGTAATGTTGCAAATCGGCACGCGCAACACGCAAAATTTTGAATTACTGAAAAGCGTTGGACGGCAAACGGAATTTCCCGTTCTGCTCAAACGCGGATTCGGAATCACGCTTGACGAATCGCTCAACGCAGCTGAATATCTCGCCAGCGAAGGCAATCGAAAAGTTGTTTTCGGATTACGCGGAATGAAAACAAACATCGGCGACCCGCATCGAAATATGGTTGACTTCGCGCACGTTTCGGTGGTCAAACAACTAACGCGAATGCCGGTTTGCATTGACCCGTCGCATTCGGTCGGTTCGCGCAGTCGAGGTTCAGAAGGAATTCTCGACATATTTCATGTAACGGCGCAAGGTGTAATTGCCGGCGCAAATATGATTCTCGTAGATTTTCATCCCGAACCGACTAAAGCCTTGGTTGACGGACCGCAAGCGTTACGGCTTAACGAACTGCGATTATTTTTGGAAGATGTAAAAATTGCCCGTGAAGCCTATCAACAGCGACTTTCTCGATTTCAGATGCACTCGGATTGTAATCAAGCAGATTAAATTTGCGACAGAAACTAGCAAATAAATCGGGGTAATTTCAAAATCACGTTAGCATTAAATGTTAATTTTATGAATAAGCCCTTCATTATGAGCGATAATTCGATTTAAGATTCTCAGTAGATCCAAATGTGGAAAAATGGATTGATTTTGATTATGTGAAGCGCGTTCTTAAACTCCAATTATTGAAAGCAATATAGGCGCATTCGATAAAAATTCAAGACTTGCCACAATTGAAAATCCAAAATCCAAAATCTAAAATCCAAAATTTGGATCTATTGAGTCTGTTTAAATTTTCAAAAAACCAGTTGTTTGAGCATAATTTGGAGGCAATTTATAAAATCTTAACCGAATAGCCATTCTCATCGGATTCGTGTGCCGCGTCTAAAACTTTTTGCACTTTTAAGCCGTCGGTAAAGGTTGCGGCGTGTTCGATTTCGGGTTTATTATCACGGATTGCTTCGATGATTTTCGGGGCAAATGTCATAAAACCGCTAGGGAAACCTGAATCGAAAATTCCGTCAACACTTTTGCCGATTTCGGTTTCGATTTCGCGCCAATCCTCTGCGCCTTCCGTGATAAAAAGTTCGCCTTTGTAGCCGATTCGCATTGCGCCGCGTGTGCCGCTGAACTCGATAAAATGTTGATAATCAGGGAATTCGACCATCGAAGCCGAAATGTTGCCGGTTGCGTTTTCGGTCAAATCGGTGTCGGCAAAACGCACAATCAAATTTGTTTCGTCATCGGTCGTAACGTCCTGAAAATTGCCGTCGGCATCTTTGCGCTGTTTGACGTGCGTGTTTAGTTGGCAAAAAACTTCGGAAATTTCCGCGCCTGTCAGCCACAAAAAAGAATCAATAATATGTGAACCGATTGCGCCCAATGCACCGCCGCCGTGCGTTTTGTCCGACCACCAATTCCAAGGCAAACTCACATCACCGCGATGCGGATTGCGAAACTGATAAAGAGCGTGGCGAATTTTTCCGATTGAATCATTTCTCAGTAATTCAAAGGCTTTTTGTCTGCCTTTTTGAAAGCGTAACTCGTGGTCAATCAGCGCAAGAACGCCTTTTTTGGTTGCTTTATCGGTCATTTTGGCGGCTTCCGTTGCATTCATCGCCATCGGTTTTTCGCACAAAACGTGCTTGCCGTGTTCGATTGCCCGCAACGCCATTTCAAGATGCGTGTCGGGCGGCGTGGTAATGCAAATTAAATCAACATCTTCGCGCTCAACCGTTTTTTGCCAATCGTCCGTGAAATGTGCGATGTTAAATTCCTGCGCTGTTTCTTTGGCATTTTCAATATGTCCGCTGGCAACCGAAACAATTTCAGCATCGGCACATTCTAAAAACGCGGGAATTTGCACTTTTCGCGCAAAACCCGTTCCGATAATTCCAATCCGCACTTTGTCTTTCATATAAAAATAATGCTGTTAATAAATCGTTCGTTTATGACAATTTGTGAATTTATTAGCATCAAACGCGAAAAATTTAATATTGTAAAATGATTTCTTTTAAATCTTATTCGGAAAGTTGGCTGATTACAATCTTTCGTGGTTGGTCGCCGTCGCCTTCTATTTTTACTCGAAAAGTTTTTTCGGGAAAGGAAAATTTTTGCAGATGTTCCGCCCATTCGATAATGACAATCGCCGTTTCGTCTTCCAGAATTTCGTTTAACCCGACGGCAAAAGCAACATCAGAATTTTCATCAAGCCGCCAAAAATCAATGTGATAAACGTCGAATTTTGCTTTGTATAAATTTACTAATGTAAAAGATGGCGAAGTTACGTCGTCAATATCAAAATCAAGCGCGTATAAAATTCCTTTGGTAAAAAGCGTTTTGCCCGCGCCGAGTCCGCCCGAAAGCAGAATCATTTCATCGCCTTGCAGGTTTTCGCCAAGTTTCTCGCCCAAATCGAAGGTTGCTTCGGGACTTTCACAAATATACTCGCCGATCATTTTAGTTGCGCGTCTTTAACAAATTTATAACCGATGCCGCGCACGGTTTGCAAAATCTTGGGTTTGACCGAATCGTCTTCCAAATATCGCCGCAGACGCACGATGAAATTATCAATCGCCCGCGTGTCGGTGTCTTCGTGCAAATCCCAAACTTTTTCCAAAATCGTTTTGCGCGACACGGGTTTTCCGTCGTGTTCGACCAAATAGCGAAGCAATTTAACTTCCATCAAAGTCAGATGAATCGTGGCATTTTCACTTCTCAATTCGAGATTTTCAAAGTCAATCGTTTTGCCATTGATGATTAAAATATCGCTCGTGGTTTGGGCGGAAACAGTTTCGCGTTTGAGCCATTCGCGTCGCCGGAGCAAGCCGCGAACACGCGCCAAAAAAATCGAAAGTTCAAAAGGTTTCGGCAGATAATCGTCAGTGCCAGCTTCAAAACCGAGCAAAACATCTTCGGGACGACTTCGCGCCGTGAGCATCAAAATCGGCGTAAAGTTTTCGGCTTCGCGCAATGTTTTAGCTACCGTAAAACCATCAACTTCGGGCAACATCACATCAAGCACAATCGCGTCAAAAGGTTTATTTTCACTCAATAAAATCTGCAAAGCCTCTTTGCCGTCGTCGGCAATCTCAACCTCGAAATTTTCAGCTTCGAGATTAAAACGCAAACCTTCGGCGATATGTTTTTCGTCTTCGACAATTAAAATTTTGTTCAGCATAACGCGAAAACTTACTCGCTTAAAAAATCAACGGAAACAACCTTTTCGGCGATCTCTTTGCCCATTTTCGCAACTTCCTGATGAGTCGGATGAACGGTATAAAATTCGAGTGCCGCTTGGTCAGGAAAAATCGCCACCAAGCCCAAATCAAACGAGCGTTCCAAATGCAAAATGTCAAAACCGATATTAAAACTTTCGATATTCGGAATCACATTCGGCAGATTTTTCAACTTTGCCAGATGTTCTTCGCGCTTTTCCATCGTCGTTTCGGCTTTGTATTTCCAACAAACAATATGTGTCAGCACTTATTCTCCTTTCTCACACCATTTTCGCGTAACTTCGTGGCGAAAAGTAAACATTTTTTCGAGTTTCGGGACAACCGCAAACGGTGCGGCGATTTGTCCGAAAATCCAAAACGGCGGTTCGTATTCGATTTCATCGCGCAAAATCGCGCCTTTTTCGTGCGGCAAAATTATATGCTGATGCCGCCAAGATTTAAAAGGTCCTGAAATTTGGACATCTTCAAACATTTTCGGCGGTTCATATTTTGTGTGTTCGGCAACCCAACGCGACGGAATTAGTCCGAAAATCTTTTGTTCGATAATCGCTTGTGAACCGATTTTGGAAATGTCGGCTTTTTGGATAATTCTCGCATTTTCCCAAGGCGGAACAAGTCTTTCAAACGCATCGGAAAGTTCGTGAAAGGCAAAAACTCTTTCGGGCGTGGCATTGATAATTGATTCTTTGACAAATTTCATTTATTTCTTCGCAGATGTTTTCGGCGACCATTCTTTCAAGAAATCCGTAAGTCTTTGCAGATTGTAAGATTTTTCTTGTTCCAACGGAGAAGTGTCTTGCGAATGAAGCAACGCTCCGTCTTTGTCCAATACAAATAGATGCGGATAGCCTTTGATTTCAGGATATTTCGCCAAAAACTCTTTGTTTTCATTCTCTTGGCTCATATTTATCTTGAGCCAAATAAAGTTTTCGTCGCGTAGTTTGGCTAAGTCGTTATGTCGCAAAAAGAAAAAATCCATATTGCGACACCAACCGCACCATTCACCGCCAACATCGAGAATAATTCGTTTATTTTCAGCTTTTGCCTTTGTCATCGTCGCCTGCAAATCTTCCGCTGCGCTGCGTGTCGGATCAAATTTCTCGCGTTCAAGAAGTTTGTCAGCAGATTTCTGTGGCGGAACAGTTTGAGCAAAAACGATTAAAGTGCCAAAAATGATTAAAAGAAAGATAAAGATTATGTTTTTCATAAATTTGAGATACTGCTTCTGAAAAGATTAGCTTCGATAAATCCGGTAATCAATTTCCGCGAAGATGTTGTCGCGGTTTTCGATTTCGGCGAGCAGTGCTTCGTTAAACTCATTTGTTTCAAACATTTTCGCTAACAAATTAAAGCGGTGAATGTGTGATTTGAAGCGATTTGAAGAATATTGGACAGTCGTGCCTTGATAGATTTGAAATGCCCAATCGCTTGATTGCGCCAATAAT
Organism: Acidobacteriota bacterium; assembly: GCA_031418635.1. Taxonomy (GTDB): domain Bacteria; phylum Acidobacteriota; class Blastocatellia; order Pyrinomonadales; family Pyrinomonadaceae. Next base: position 5,714 of record JANOXW010000694.1, on the reverse strand, counting down.
AATTCACGCGCCATTTGATTGAGAACGCGCCATTCGATGTGGTTCGGATGATGATAAAAGTTCGCTAATTCGGTCATTTTGCGTTCCGCGTCGTGTTGATACGGATACATCCACGAATTTCTCTCGTTGAGCCAAACTTTGTAATAACCGTTTTCGCCCCAACTCGAAGCGGTCGGTTTTTGAATCTGAATCGGAATCTTTGCGTCGAGAAAATCTCCCGGCGTGGCGGCGGCGATTTCCGTTTGGTCGAAATGGATTTTTTTGAATAAAAAGTCAATAAACTGCGGACCTTCAAACCACCAATGCCCGTAGAGTTCGGCATCGTAAGGCGCACAGACGAGCGGCGGATGATCGCCGAAATTTTCGCGTAATTTATGCGCTTGTCGAATTCGTTTTTGGATAAAATCGGTTGCGTCTTCGGCGGCTTTTTCACGCGCCCAATTTGGCACATACGCTTGCTTTTTGTCGCTTGGAACATCTCGCGCCGTGATTCGATGATATTTTAAGCCTAAATGCCGACGTGCGCCGTCTTTGTGTAAGTAAGGTTTGAGATATTCAAGCGGCAAATCCCAACCGATGTCGCGGTAGAATTCCCGATAAACGCCGTTGCCCGGATAACCGACTTCCGCGCTCCAAACCTGTTGCGAAGTTTCGATGTCGCGGGCAAAAACTGCCACGCCGTTCGGACACATCACGGGCGCGTGAACGCCGAAACGCGGTCGTGGATCGCCGTAAAGAATCGCGTGCGAATCGCCGATAAAATATTCGATTCCCGCGTCTTTCAACAGATTTTCGATGCCCGGTTCATACGCGCATTCCGCCAGCCAAATTCCGCGCGGTGAGCGTCCAAAATGTTTTTTATAATTCGCAACTGCAATGTTTATCTGTGCGCGTCTTGCCTCGTGCGTTGAAATTAAAGGTAAAAATCCGTGTGTCGCACAGCAAGTTATAATTTCCAAAACGCCTTCGTCTTGAAGTTCACGGAAAGCATTTATCAAATTTCGCTCGTATTTATTGTTCCAAAGATCGAGTGCCGCGCTCAGATTTTGGACATACATTTTTGCCGCGTCCAAATAATCGAGCGATTCGGTTTTGACTCTTTCTGCTTCTTGGCGGGCAAGCGCGAGCAGATTTTCCAGATGCGCCGTGTATCGTTCCTGCAAAAGATTATCAGCCAGCATTTCGCAAAGTGGCGGCGAAACATTCATCGCCAAACGCGGTTTCGCGCCCGCTTCGTGCAGGTTTTGAAAGATAAAAATCAGCGGCAGATAAACTTCCGTGATGGCTTCAAACAGCCAATCTTCTTCCAAAAATTCGGGATATTCGGGATGACGCACAAACGGTAGATGCGCGTGTAAAATTAGGCTGAAATAACCAATCGGCATAAAAGGATTTTAACGCAAAGACGCAAAGACGCAAGGACGCAAGGATTTTTTGCGAGATTTTTTGTTTTGCACTAAAGATTTATGGTGTCGGATAAAGAGTTTTAGCCACGAAAATACACGAATTTCACGAATCTTTTAAAATTTGTTTAAGTTCAATTTGGATATTAAAAACTAATTGGTTAAAACAAAATAAATTTTCCGCGCGGCAGAGCCGCGAGGTATTGAATCGGAATTTTTATTTTTCCTTATTTCCGTAGCAGAGCTACGGGGAATTAAACCTATAAGGAACGATTAAATTCGTGTATTTTCGTGCATTTTCGTGGCTAAACCTTTCCTAGCCAATCAGTTACGACTTATGATAAAAATTGAAAAGAACTAATCGGTGAAATTTTTCTACCCAAATCTGATGTTTTATGTTTGGGCAAAAGTGTTTTTGGCGAAGTTCGTTTCGTTTTGGAAATGTGCGGAAAATTAACTAAACTCGCACCAAAAACGGCATCTCCGACAAATTCCTCTTCTAGTTCAACTTCTTCCATCGAAATATCGAAATTTTCATTCAACGCGGCAAGCGCACTTTCGACGGTTAATTTGTCGGCATTTTTCTGCAAAACGGCGAAAAGTTCTGCGCCGATGTGTCCGCGTAAATCTTCCAACGAATAGCCCGAAGCAATGGCTAAAAGCGCGAAACGAATTTCTTCGGCGTTGATTACAACCGCGTTTGTTTCTTGTGCGCCGATAAATTGCGAAAAAGCGTTTTGCGTGGCGTGATTTGAAACTTCAAAATCGTCGCCTGCCAAAGCAACCTCAAAAGCATCTTGTGTGTAACCGGAAGAATCGAGAACTTCGGCAAAATCGTGTGCGGAAATCGCCCAATCAGCATCGGTGGCGACACGCGGCGAAGGGCTTTTGCGCGGCGTTTCCAAAACATTTGAAAACATCACGCGGACAAACGGACGATTCGGCGCGTAAAATCCGACTTCGGCTTGATACGACGAATCAGCATCAACATTGAACCACCACGAACCTTCAGCATCAATCGGGAAAAATTCCTCGCGGTCGGTTGATTGATTGACGAGTTTGGCAACCAATCGGTAATTGCCCGTGTTGCCGCCGAAAGCGCGGGTTAAAGTTTGAAACGGATTATGTTTGATTGACCAGTAAAACTGAATTTTGTTCGGCGATTGCATCTGCAAACGGGCGCGATTTTCCTTTGCCAATTCGGGCAATTTCGGCGCGGCTAATTCTTTGAAAATCGGGTCTTCAACTTCCAAAAATTCGTCATTTTTTTCCTCAATCAATCCCGCATTTACCAAAAGTTGCGGCGGTGCAACGTCCAATGAAAGCAAATCATCTTCGTCAATCAGCAGAATTTCTTTTATCATTTCCGCCGACGAAAGCGGATTTAATTTAAATTCTTCAAGCGCAAATTCTTTTGTGTTTTCCGAATCGGTTTCGGCATTTTCTAATAATTCTTTTTCGTTCATAAATTTGTTAATCGTTAAATCGTTAATGGTTAATCACCTCAAGTTCAACTAAAAACTATTCACAATTAACGATTTACGATTTACGAACTTATAATGATAAGCCGTAACCTTCATTTTTCCAAACCCTAATAAAATAAAATCATTTTGTCTGCAGCTTGAGCGACTGGTTTTCTAAAAAAAACCTGTTTTATGTTATTCTTGATTTAGTTCGAATAAAGGGAGGATTTTTTTACAATGTCTTTAATAATTTGTCCAGAATGCACGCACGAGGTTTCAACAACCGCCGCCGCGTGTCCAAATTGCGGTCATTCATTTGCGCCGCCAATCGTCAAAACCAGAACCATCATTCAGGAAGTTCCAAGAGAACGTGAAGGTTTTCCGCCGTGGGCGTTTATTCCGCTTGGTGTTTTGGGGTTAGGGCTGGTGTTTTTACTTTTTTATTTTTTGAAGAGCGACGATACTGCCGGTAGCAATATCAATGTTAATGTCGCATCGAGAAAACCGGTGGAAACGCGGGAAACAACGGTTCGCACTAACCCGCAACCAAATGAAGTGGTCGTTCCGCCGTCGTCCCAACCGCAGCAAATAATTGTTCCGCCGTCCGCGCCGTCGTCTGCGCCGCCGCCGTCATCGTCGGAAACGACAATTACGACGGTTGATCCGAATAAAAGTTCGGTCAGTTTGGAAGCGAAGATTGCGACCAAATCAGGGAATATTCAATCGGTTAGAAATGAAAAGTTTTATTTGCTCGATGAAGATTTAGCTAATATTTTGAGCGATGCCAACTTGAGCGATGAAACCGGACAAAGCACGACTACCGCTTTTGGTATGTCAATCGTTTTTCCGAGTAAATTTAGTGATACGCGGAAAAAGGCATTAGATGCCATTAACAAGCACGTCAAATATGACGTTACGACCGATTCAAGCGGCAAAGCCGAGATGAAAAGCGTCAAACCCGGCAGTTATTATTTGTTTGCTATCACAAAATCGGGCAACGGTTATGCCGTTTGGAGTTCTCCGGTGAGCATCGTTCCCGGAAACAATGTGCTTAATATTCCGCCCGTGAGTTTGACGGAAGTTAGTCAATAATCCGAAGTTAGTAAAGATTAAGAAACCAAAAATGACTAGCCGCAAAAATGCACAAAAACCACAAAAAATTTATTTTTGAGTGTTTTGTGCATTTTTGCGGCTATGTCAGATTTTTTTTAACGGCTAAACTTCAAATAAATTATGAAACCGGACAGATACGCCGAAGCATTTGCAGTTTTCAATCAGCCGCCTGCGCTGGAAAATTATAATCTGTTCGCGTCGGATTTGGCATTGCAAGAAGCGGTGAAGCAAAATGGAGGCGCGTGGAATAACGAACACGCTGACGCTTTTGGCGCGATTTTGGGCAAAGCGGAAACGCTCGAACTCGGAAACTTGGCAAATAAAAATCTGCCGATTCTGAAAACGCACGACCGTTTTGGTAATCGCCTTGATGTCGTCGAATTTCATCCGTCTTATCATCAATTGATGCGCTTGAGCATCGAAAATGAAACACATTCCCTTGCGTGGACGAGTGAACGAAAAGGCGCGTATGTCGCCCGAAGTGTTTTGGCTTTTTTGAAACAACAAGTTGACGAAGGCACGAGTTGTCCGTTGACGATGACTTTTGCGGTTGTGCCGTCGCTCAAAATTGAACCGAAAATTGCGAATGAATGGTTGCCGAGAGTTTTGTCAAACGAATACGACGAGCGATTTATTCCCGCTGACAAAAAGCGCGGTGCGACTTTTGGAATGGCGTTGACCGAACCGCAAGGCGGAAGCGATGTTCGCGCCAACACGACTTTTGCTGAAAAAATAACGCCATCAGGCGAATACGAAATCACAGGCAGAAAATGGTTTTGCAGTGCGCCGATGTGCGATGCGTTTTTAGTTTTGGCACAAACTAACAAAGGCTTATCTTGTTTTTTATTGCCACGTTTTAAACCCGACGGCGAGAAAAATGCTTTTTACATTCAGCGTTTAAAAGATAAACTCGGCAATAAATCAAACGCTTCGAGCGAAGTTGAATTTCACGCGGCTCATTCACAAATTATCGGCGAAGAAGGACGCGGCGTGGCAAATATTATGGAAATGGTGCGCCACACGCGACTCGATTGCGCCGTTGGTTCAGCCGCAACTTTGCGCCGTGCTGTTGCCGAAAGTCTGCATCATTGCTCGTATCGTTCGGCGTTTGGCAAATTGCTCATCGAACAACCTTTGATGCAAAATCTGTTGGCTGACTTATCGCTCGAATCGGAAGCGGCAACGGCTTTTGCTTTTCGTTTAGCAAGATGTTTTGACGATACTTTACACGATGAACAAGCCAAACTTTTTACCCGAATTGCCACGGCAATCGGCAAATTTTGGATTTGCAAACGCGCCGTTTTCGCCGTTTCGGAAGCGATGGAAATTCTCGGCGGCAATGGCTATGTCGAAGAATCGGTTTTGCCGCGTCTTTACCGCGACATTCCGCTAAATTCGATTTGGGAAGGTTCGGGAAATGTCCAATGTTTGGACGTTTTGCGCTCGATTAGCAAAGAACCGAACAGCCTTGAGACTTTGCTCGATGAAATAGAATCTGCAAAGAGCGCAAATCAAAACTTTGATAATTTTGCGCGGAACATCGAAAAAGAATTGCTTGACACCGATAATCTCGAATTTCGGGCGCGGCGCGTGGTCGAGAAATTAGCGTTGGCTTTGCAAGCGTCAGTTTTATTAAAGAATGCCCCGAATTTTGTCAGCGATGCCTTTTGCAATTCGCGTCTTTCGGATAATAATAGCTTGAGTTTTGGAACTTTGCCCGTCGGAACTGCTTTTC
>JANOXW010000693.1:0-1821 GCA_031418635.1 Acidobacteriota bacterium | reverse complement strand
CGTTTCAACTGTTGGTATAGTTTCGGCAAATGAATCACAAATTGAAACTTTTGACGTAGTTGAAATCCCAACAAATTCAGAAGATGAGTTTTCGGGCGTTATTGAAACGGACGAAGCGGAAATCGAAGCCGAGCAACCTTTTACTGAGGAAATTTCAATTCAAACGGAAGACTTTTTGGCGACAGAAAATGAGTCGGCTGAAGATGTTGAAATCGAAACGGCAGAAACCGATTTACCAGAAACCGAAGATTTAAAAAGTGTTGCCGACGATGAAGGTGAAACGTCAGATTTGGAAACTGATATTCAAGAAAAACCGATTGGGAGCAGTTTCGGTTTGCCCGAAAAAGAACCGTATCAATTTAACAAATGCACGGTGACGGTAGCGATTCAACTGCTTCCCGTTAATGAAAATTCTAGCGGCAGGAAAGCCGTTTTGAGTGTCAGAACACACGATTTTGCGCCGCAGATTTCGCTTGTGCAGCTTGCCGGAAACAATTTGACAGATTCAATGATGCCCGAACTGGAAAAGGTGTTGGCGACCTATCAAGCGGATTTGCCGTTCAAAGTAATGGATAAAATGAAGAAGGAGAAAATTTCCGCGAAAAGAAACGCGCCTAAGCCAACTACTGAGGCGAAAACGGTTTCACTAACGGCGGCAAAATCAAACGAAGTTACTTCTTCCCAAAGCGCAGTATCCGAAACGGCTCAAATGCCTTCACCCGTAATTCCGCAAGGAGCGCAAACGGGACTGCAAGGAAGCCTTTTCGGGTAATTTCACCCAACAAATAAAAAAGTTATGGAAACAACGAACACAACTACGGCTCAAAGCAATTCCGCCATTACTGAAAAAATGGCGGTTATTAAAATCGAAGGACAGGAATTTCCGTTGGAAGCGGTTTTGGCTGAGGACGATAAAATGCTCAAAACCGTTCTCCAACCGCATTTCTCGTCCGTTGAAAATGCCAATATCACGCGGGAAGTCAAAAATGGACAGCTTATCGTTTCAATCGTTAAACGGGCACAACACAAAGGCGTGTCGGGTTAAAAACCATAAATCGAACACACCTTTTGAATTTTTGTGTAACGAGTCTGAGCAAATAAATCCGGCAATTCTTTTGGCGGAAGAACTGATGCGAAAAGATATTGCCGAAATTCTCGACTTTGACGATCTGGCTCGGGCGGAAAAAACTCTCGCCGAATCAAGGCGCGAAATAGAAGCGGTGGCAAGTGGTTTTGAGGCTCTCACCAAAACTCCGGCTGAGGCGGCGAGCGAACAAATTCCAATCGGATTTTAACGAACAATGCCCGTTAGATTTAGCCCAACACCAACAATCGTAAATTGGAGCGATTCAGCCAAACCGTTTGGCGAAAAACTCCATCAGGCGGTTGAGTATCTCAAGTTCAGAGCGCGAAACTTTAATGCTCTCGCGGCATACCAAACCGTCGAAAAATTTGTCGCCGAACATCAAAAATACCTGCTTTTTCGCCAACTTTTCCCCGATGAATGGAATCGTTCGCAGACGAGCCTTTTCAAAGCCGGAGTTTACGAAAATTACACGGAGCGAACCAATGAATTTTTTGAACTCGTCAATGAGCATCTGTTTCCGCTTCTGGGCGGTTGGTATCAAGAGCCGGAGGCGGATCTTGATAATTTCAACATTTATTCGCTGAATGTAGATTTTTGCTGCGATGAACCTGAGTATGAATATCTGCAAGTTTCTTATTTGGCAGCATTACTTCTTTTCAGTCAGGCTGACGAACTTTGGGAGTATTTTGAGGAAAATTACAAATTAAATCAAGATGATTTCCCCGAAATCAACC
>JANOXW010000692.1:0-1752 GCA_031418635.1 Acidobacteriota bacterium | reverse complement strand
CAGCAAACCTTTGATTTCCGATTTGCGAAGCAGTTTTTGAATCGTTTCGAGTTCTTGCGAAACCTGCCGCTTTTGTAGCCACATCGGAATAAACCCTAACAAAAATATCACCAACAAAATCAAAGCATAAATGCCCAAACGCCTCAAAATACTTGGTGATTTATCAACTGTCATCGAATCGTTTTCACTCATTTTTTCTCCTATATGGATTTGCAGATTTTTTGAAATACTATTTTTTACTGTAATGCGAATCAGTAGTTGAAAAGAAAGATAAATAGGATAACTAATAGAATTTTCTTGTCTGTGGAAAATATACCAATCGAACTTTACCTGTTTATCTATCCTATTTACGATACTCGGTTGCAAACTTGTTTTCAACCCGCCAACCATAATCGTCAACCACTTTTACCGACCTGGAACTTTTATGTGTATAGTTTTTGGATCATTTGAACGGGAATTTCAACAAATGTCAGATTTACGATTTCATCCTTAAAATCATTGGGTTGAATAATTGGGTGAAATTTTAGAAGTTATGAAGGTTTGACTTTTTCGATTTCTGCTTTCATATCGAGTTTAATGCGTAAAAAGCCGAGAAGGTTTAGCATAATTTTGATAAAGTGGTTTAATAAATGTGTGCAATTGAGTCAAAAAATCATCGGCTGAAATTTCGCAATTTGCGTCCAAATTTTCATTTTGCAAATCTTTTTTGAGATTGGTCAAAGATTTTTTGAAATCGGTAAGAACGTCAGTTTTGTTCACACGCTTTCTAAGCCACACAAGTTCGGTTTGCCCTTTCTCAATATTGGATTGGCACGATAAATGCGTCTTGTTCTTTTAGATATTGAATGTCTTGCATAATGTCCGTTCGTGGAAGTTTTTGAAAATTTGATAAAATAATAACACACAAGTTGTCGAATTTTCATCCTTGGATTCAAGAAGTAAGTGCAACTTTGGAAGGATCTTTCAAAAGACGAACAATCGGAAATTTTAGCCGCTTGAATTGGTTTGGAGTAATTTATGAAAACAGCAAAAATATTTATCGTTTTAACTTTTCTTTTGGCTTTTGCCGTTTGCGTTTCAGCGCAAAGAACGCAAACCATTGATAGTTTGCAGGAACTTGATTATTTGGCAAAAGGAAAGGTCAAAGATTTAAAGTTTACGGTCTCTACCAATGAAGATGTTGAAAAGGTTTTCGGAGAGAATTGCGAAAAAAGTTGCATTTATGAAAATGATTGGGATATTTATTTCAAGTATTTCGACGAAAAATGGATTGATAAAACTTTTGTAGGTAACAAAGTATCAATCTATAAACCTAAACCTGAATTTATCGGCAAACTTGGATCTATTGTCATTCAGCCGAAAATACAAATTTTGTTATCGGAAAATGCTCTGTTTCCTGACGAATTTGAATGTAGGAACAATACTTTTATTAGAGGTGAGAAAATTAGAATCAGTTCTCGCACCTGTGTCAAAAATAAAGATACTACCTACATTTTTTCCAATGAAACCACAGCAGACGGAAAAATATCCAAAGGACAGTTAATTCTTGTTCAATTTACATAATGTGAATCAAGGATAGAAAATTGCCTTTATTGAAAACAAAGGACTTATTTAATCGTTCCTTATAGGTCTAATTCCCCGTAGCTCTGCTACGGAATATACTTGATGGATGAGCGAGATCATTCGTAAGGAACACAATGTTAGCATTTTGATTTATCATATAGTATGTCCGACAAAATATCGAAAAGCAGT
>JANOXW010000691.1:0-4387 GCA_031418635.1 Acidobacteriota bacterium | reverse complement strand
GCGATTGACGGCGAACCGATGCCGATGGGCAGTAATTTTGCGCCCGACCGCGCTCAAAACGCGCACAATAATTTTCAAGACCCGATTGCCATTATCAAACAAGGCGGCGTGAAAGGTATTCAATTGCGAACTTTGCCGCCGGGAAAATGGGCGATTCATCCGTTTTTGTTCCGCGTTTCGATTGCGAAGGCGGCGATGATTCCGACTGGCAAAGTTGGCATTGTTACTTCCGCCGACGGCACACAACTTTCGCAAGGCAGACTTTTCGGGAAAGCCGTTCAAGGTCATAAAAATTTCCAAGACGCGGAAAGTTTTATCTACAACGGCGGACAAAAAGGCGCACAAGTCGAAGTTTTAACGCCCGGAACTTATCGTATTCACACAAATTCGCTTGACATCGAAAACGCCAATGCCAACGAAATCAAGCCTGGACTTTTTAATATTCGGCTATTCGACGCAACCGCCATCAGCGAAAATACGGTTGGTTTGGTTGAAGCACTCGACGGCGCACCGCTTGACCCGAAAGATTACGTCGCCACGCAAATTCAGGGACACGATAATTTTCAAGACAGCAACGCCTTTATCTCAAACGGTGGTCAGCGCGGACCGCAAAAAGATATTCTGCTTCCCGGCACTTATTACATCAATCCGTTGCTGTTCAAAGTGATTCCCGAAACGGCGAAGGAAATAAAACCCGGCGAAGTCGCGGTTATCGTGTCAAACGTTGGTAAAGACCCGTCGGAAGAAATTCGGCAGGAAATGGCGCGAAAAGTGCGCGAACGGCTCGAACGCGAAGAAGCCGAACAGATTAAGTTAGCCACCGATAAACTCACCAAAATTGAAGGCGACATCTCTTCGATTGAAGAAATCAAAGCCGAAATTGAAGCCGGCGATCCGGCGGACAAACGGCTCGACAGCGGCGCACACGAGGCGTATGTCGTGCCGGAAGGCTATCGCGGAATTCAGGAAACAGTTGTCGGACCCGGACGCTATTACGTCAACACTTTGGCGACCACGCCGATTGTCATCCCGACAACCAACCAAACCGTCGAATGGACGGCGGGCGAAGTTGCCAATACGTTTGACCCGTTTGAAGTTATCTCCAAAGACGGTTTTACGATGCAACTCGAAGTGCGCGTCGTTTTTCGCGTCAAACCCGAAGACGCGCCGTTTATGGTGGCGAAAATCGGCGACGTTACGCGCTTGATTCAAAATGTGATGCACCCGCTGATTGATTCGATTTTTAGAAATCAAGCGTCCGAAAGTTCGGCGATGGCTTACTTGCAAAATCGCCACGAAGAACAGGAACGCGCTGAAGCGAGAGTTCGGATGCACCTTTTGAAATATCACGTTGACGTGGTGAACGTGCTGATTTGTCATATTCATCTGCCCGAATCACTGATGAAAACGCAGACGGAAAAGATTTTGGCAGAACAAAAACAAGGAATGTTCAACGCCCAACGCGAAGCCGAAATCAAACGTATCGAACTCGAAAAAACCAGTTCGCAAGCCGACAATCAGCGCAGTTTGATGGAAGCGACGGTCGGCGTGGAAATTTCCGCCAAACGCTCGGAACAACGCAAACGCGAAGCCGAAGGCGAAGCCTATTACATCTCGGAAACGGGCAAAGCCGAAGCCGAAAAAATGCGGCTCATCGGCGAAGCGCAAGGCGTTGCCTATCACGAACAAGTCAACGCGCTCGGCGCAAACGGCGTAGCAATCATCGAAACGCTGAAAGTCATCGGCGAAAAAGGCGTTCGCATCACGCCCGACATTATGGCTTCCGGCGGCGGAAACGGCGAAGGCGGCGGAATTGGAACGCTTCTGTTATTGAATTTATTCCGCGATCAAATGCAGAAAAAAGGCGATGTGCCGGAAGTTGTGCCAACCAACGGCACGAAATAAGTTTCCAATAAAATAAAAATCATCCGATATTTTCAAGAAGTCAACGTGCAGTAGCCGATAACATGCGGCTACTGCTATTTTTTATACTTAGTTTGTCAAATTTTTACTGATTATTCGCGTTGGCTTGATAAACTTGAGTTTGCGAAAAATACGAAAACCAGCCGAACCAAAAAGCGAGATGTCCGCCCAAACGTGGGAGTTTTTCGCCGTCTGCGCTGACTAATGCGTCTTCGGTTACACGCCAGATTTTATTTTTTTCGTCTAATAATTCAGCTTTATTTGCAGACGGTTTGAAGCTATGCGAATTGCGTTCAAAGGCGCGGGTTTCGCCAATCAAACCGCGTTGCGCGACTTCGTTGCGAAAGTTTGGTGTGAATTTTCCTTTTTCGGCGCGTGTTCCTTGTCTTTCATCAGACGTGCGTTCGTTGAGCAATGTCAAACGTGCTTCAGTCGGCACAGCTAACATTATTTCGACGGTCAGATCGTTGATGGTCAAAGGTTGTTTGTCCATCAATTTGCGTAAAGCGTCTAGTGTCAGATCATTGGCAAAAGCGAAATTATAAGAAGAATCAACGCTTTTCAGCGCGGTTCGCAATTTTTCCGACAGGGCAACACGCCCGACGGCATCACGATAAACGACGACCAAATTTTTCGCGCCGATTTTGTCATTTGCCACGCCATTAACACGATTGAGTTCGTCAAGCGGATAGGCTTTGGCGATTCCGTCGAGTTGGATGGCATAGACACGCGCTTTTTTCGGCAAAATGCGGCTTTGTTTCCAGATCGGAAACATCGTTCCGGGCGAAGCAAAATAACGCCCGTAAGTTGCGCCCACCTGATATGGACGGTCATAACCCGTGTCGGTTGACAAAACTTTTGTGTCGGAATGTGTCGCTTTCCATTCGCCCCAAGATGTCAGCACGACGGGCAAAACTTTGAGTTCGAGATTTTTTCCGACCAATTTGCCGATAACGGGTTTGCCCGTTAATTGATTCCAAAGTGTTTTCGTCGTGCGGTCATACATCAATTTGTTGGAGCGCATCAAAAAGCCCGACGAACCGAATTCAAACGTCTGTTTTTCAATCATCGTGTCAAACAAAACGCCCGCGCCGCAAAGTGTGCAGTAAGCCAACGCCACCGATTTTCCGCCGATCACATCATTCGCCATTTCGTGCCAATCCAAAATCCGCAACGGATAGGCGCGATTGTCGCCGTTGATGCTGACACCGAAAACGGGTTCGGCATCGGTCAGATAATCGGCTTTGTCCGCCGCCAACATTTTCGGATTGACCAACGCGGGAATCCCGTCAACGCGCACACCTCCCCAAACTACTTCTTCAACTCGTGTTCCTTCCGCAACCGTTGCGCCTTCATACAAAAATTCCTTGAAACGCTTATCAACCAATAGCGCGTGCAATTCGCCCTTCCACGCCATATATCCGACAGGCGGTTGCAAAGACGCATTTTCGCCGAGCCAAATCGTCATTTGTCCCCACAAATCTTCGGTTTGATTCGGCTTAAAATCGGTCAACGTCTGCAAAGTTTGAGCAACTTCGGTAATTTCGTCGCGGCTTGGCTGAAAACGCAAAATGTCAACCAACGGTGCAATAAACCGTTTGTCTTTGGCTTGTCTGATGCGTTGGAGCGCAAAGTATTTTTCTTGAATCTCAGCGTCAGGCAAAAGATTTGTCAGCAAAGCATTTATTTCTTGGTCTTTGACATCAAACGCGGCGGTTTCGGCGGCATAATTGCAATTCAAGAAACACAGCGACAACAACAAAACGCCTAATAATTTTATGTGCATTTAAAACTCCTTCGGAACTTCTTATTTTAGAGATACCTTTTCCGTCGAAGCAAATTCCCGCACGGCGCGATTTAAAGGTTTTCAAACACGGCTTTGATGCTTTGGCTTGCGGCGTGTAAAATTATAATTTAGCTTTGACGCAATGAAAGAAAACATAAAAACAACGCGCCTCGAAAACGGCTTAATGATTTTGACCGAAAAAATGCCCGATGTGCGTAGCGCAACTATCGGATTTTGGTTTAAAAAAGGCTCGCGCCACGAACCCGAAGCACTAAACGGAATTTCGCATTTTATCGAACACACGGTTTTCAAAGGTACGGAAAAACGCACGGCACTCGACATTGCCATTGAATCCGACAAACTCGGCGGCAATTTTGACGCTTTTACTTCGCACGAAAGCGTCGGATTTGCGATGAAAGTGGTTGATAAGCAACTACCAAAAGCCTTTGATTTGCTTGCCGATATGTTGGTCAATCCGACGTTTGACGCAAAAGAATTGCGACGCGAACAGCGCGTTATCGTTGAAGAGATGAAAATGGTGGAAGATTCGCCAGAAGATTATTTGGGCGAGATTTTTCAGCGTGAGTTTTTTCCGAATCATCCGCTTGGTTTGCCGATTGAAGGCACACGAAAAACCGTTCGCAGTTTTAATCAGGAAGTTACGCGCAACTTTCACGC
>JANOXW010000690.1:0-4572 GCA_031418635.1 Acidobacteriota bacterium | reverse complement strand
CCCGAGGTCGCGATCCTCGGCATCTCACGCGGCAGCCTCGAGCCGGTGTGGAACGGTCACGAATTCCAGCCGCGGCTGATGCTGCGCGAAAACTTTTGACCGAAGCCGGTTTTCCGGTTGAAAAAAGCGGCAATGGTTGGTCGTGTCCGACATTTCCGACCGATAAAGTTGCTCTGACATTTAACACGCAAGAATCGAATCGGCAAATTGCCGAGTTCGTGCAAGCGCAATGGAAACAAAATTTAGGCATTGTAGTTCCGCTTAAAAATATGGAATTCAAGACTTTTCTGCCGCTTCGTAACGCGCTTCAATACGAAGGAATGGCGCAAAGTTTGTGGTCGGGCGATTATATGGATCCGTTCACGTTTTTAGGCTTGCATTACGGTTTTCCAAACGACGGCGGTTCGGGATTTCAAGACGAAACTTACGACAAATTGCTTGACGTGGCAAATGCCGAACTCGACTCGCAAAAGCGTTACGAAAAACTTGCCCGTGCCGAATATTACGCGCTTGATAAATTGCCGGCGATGCCGTTGACAATCAACGCGACAAATTGGTTGAAAAAGCCATATATCAAAGGAATTTATCCAAATCCGGGAACACTTCACGCTTGGAAATTTGTCTATATCGAACGCGATCCGGCAAAATGGGACAAAAATGTCGAGAATATTATGACCGAGATTGACCCGCAAGTTGATGCCCAATTAAAACAGTTGAAATCAACGATGACAAAATGATTTGACGGTCAATAATCAATTGAAAACTTTTTAGACTGTTTAATATAAAACTATGCTAAGTTTCATTATTCGCAGATTACTATTGATAATTCCGATGGCGATTGTCGTCATCACGTTGACGTGGACATTGATTCGGCTGGCACCGGGCAATTTTTACGAAGACCAAAAAGCACTGCCGGCGGCGGTTGTCGAAAATATCAAGGAGAAATACGGCTTAAACAAACCTTGGTATACTCAATACGGCATAATGCTGTGGAACACATTGCGCGGCGATTTTGGCGAATCGGTCAAATATCAAGGGCAAACCGTCAACGAAATCATCTGGCGACATTTTCCGTATTCGGCAACTATCGGAATTCTCGCGTATATTTTGGCTTTATTTATCGGTTTAGCGGCAGGAATTATTGCTGCGCTCAAACAGAATTCGGCGTTTGATTATGGTTCGATGTCGTTGGCGATGCTCGGTTTATCTGTTCCTAATTTCGTGTTGGGTCCGATTTTGGTGTTAATTTTTTCGCTCTGGCTTTATTGGTTTCCGCCTGCTCAATTAGGAAGTTTGAGCAGTTTGGTTTTGCCGGTTATCACGCTTGCCGGAATTTATGCCGCGTATATTGCGCGGCTGACGCGGGCGTGAATGCTCGAAGTGATGCGTTCAGACTATATCCGCACGGCGCGGGCAAAGGGTTTGGACGAAACAACCGTTTTGCTCAAACACGGACTTCGCGGCGGTTTAATTCCGGTCATTTCATTTACCGGTCCCGCGCTTGCCGCACTTTTAGCCGGGACGGTTGTCGTCGAAAAAGTTTTTGCCATTCCGGGTTTGGGCAATATTTTTATCCAATCAATTTTTAATCGAGATGAGCCGTTAATTTTAGGCATCGTCGCTTTTCTTTCGATTTTGATTATGATTTTCAACCTTTTGGTTGATATTTCCTACGCATTCTTAGACCCAAGAATTCGTTACGAGTAAATTTATGGAACAACAAGAAATCATCAAAGGCACATCGCTGTGGCAAGATGCGTGGAAGCGTCTTTTGAGAAATAAACTGGCAGTTTTTGGGATGATTGTTCTTGGTTTGATGGTTGTGGCAGTTATCATCGGACCTTGGATTATTTACAAAACAACCGGCTTTACTTACGATTTTATTCCGCCGACCGGCGATTTAGTCAAGTCATTTCCGCCATCGTTGCAACATCCTATGGGAACTGACGAACAAGGGCGCGATTTGCTGGCGAGAGTTTTGCAAGGCGGACGCATCTCGCTTGCCGTCGGGCTGATTTCGACCATCGTTTCACTTCTTATCGGCGTTTCTTACGGTGCGATTGCCGGTTATTCGGGTGGCAAACTCGATAATTTTATGATGCGAATCGTTGATATTATTTACGCTATTCCATATATTTTGATTGTTATCGTGCTACTCAAAGTTTTAAGTGGAGAAAATACGCCCGAATTTATCAAATGGCTGTCGGAGAAATTCGGCGGCGCGAACAATCAAGGTTTGAGCCAAATTTTTCTGCTCTTTTTCGCTCTCGGACTCGTTTCGTGGCTGACGATGGCGCGGGTTGTGCGCGGACAGATTTTGAGTTTGAAAAATCAGGAATTTGTTTTAGCAGCGCGGGCGACAGGTGTTTCATCATTCGGCATTATCTTTAAACATCTCGTTCCGAACGCGCTTGGTCCGGTGATTGTTTATGCAACTTTGACTATTCCGTCGGTAATGCTTTCGGAAGCGTTCCTATCGTTTTTGGGAATCGGTGTGCAACCGCCGTTTGCGTCATGGGGAAGTCTCGCGGCGGACGGAATCAAAAACATTGCTATTTATCCGTGGCAGATGATTTTTCCGGGTGTAACAATGGCATTGACTTTGTTTTCACTTAACTTTTTGGGCGATGGGTTGCGCGACGCACTCGACCCGCAAACGCGCAAGTTTTAGTTTCAAACAAGCAAATAAATGAACGAACAGAACGGCACAATTTTATCGGTCAAAGACTTAAAGACCTATTTTCAGACGGAAGATGGCGTGGTCAAAGCGGTTGACGGCATCTCGTTTGAATTGAAAAAAGGCGAAACTATCGGCATCGTTGGTGAATCGGGCAGTGGTAAATCGGTTACGAATCTTTCGATTATGCGCTTGATTCCTGAACCACCGGGAAAAATTGTGGGCGGCGATATAATTTTTAACGGCATTGATATTCGCAAACTTGCTATTGAAGATGTGCGAAAAATTCGCGGGCGACGGATTGCGATGATTTTTCAAGACCCGATGACATCGTTAAATCCGTTTTTGAAAATCTCGACGCAACTGATGGAAGTTACGCAACTTCATCTCGGACATACGAAAAAACAGGCTTACAACCACGCGATAAAAATGCTGAAAACCGTCGGTATTCCCGACGCGGAAAGTCGGATTGACGGTTATCCGCACGAATTTTCCGGTGGAATGCGTCAGCGTGTAATGATTGCGATGGCGTTGTCGTGTCAACCCGAACTTTTAATTGCCGATGAACCGACAACTGCTTTAGACGTAACAATTCAGGCGCAGATTCTTGAACTAATTAAAAACTTAAAGCAAGAATTCGGCACAAGTGTTATTTTAATTACGCACGATTTGGGTGTTGTCGCCGGAATGACCGAAAAAATTATCGTGATGTATGCTGGCAAGGTTTTTGAAACCGCACCGACGGCAGAACTTTTTGCAACTCCGGCAAATCCATATACGAAAGGTTTGCTAAAAAGCGTTCCTGATCCGGCACACGAAGCCGGCACGGAACTTTATCAAATTCCGGGACTTCCACCCGACGTTGCACATCTGCCGCCGGGCTGTCCGTTTGGCGAAAGATGCGAAAGAGTGCAGGAAATTTGCCATCGGGAATTTCCGCCATTTGTCCAAATAAACGAGCAACATCATTCGCTATGCCATTTTGCCAAAGAAGTTTATGCCGAATCGGTTGCTGAAAAAGAAAAATTATGAGCGTTAATACTTCGACAATTACAACTCAAAAACATTATCCGCCGCAAGTTTTGAATGATGAGGAAATTTATTATTCGTCCACCATTCCGAATTATATGCCTGAAAACAATACTCACTTTGTTTTAATTACCAATTTAGCAGTCATTCTCCAAGCCTTTTTGGAAAGAAAAAACGGTAATTATGTGTTTGGCGACATAATGTTTTATTACGAGAAAGGAAATGGGTGCAAATTCGTTGCGCCAGATTTAATGATTTGTTTAGGAAAAAGGAAAGAACCGTCAAAAGGCGTTTATAAACTTTGGGAAGAACAGCACGTTCCGCAAGTGGTTATTGAAATTGCATCCGAAAGCACTTGGCGAGAAGATTTATCGCGGAAATATGCTTTGTATCAGCAGTTGGGCGTGAAAGAATACTATATTTTCGATGTCGAATACAAATGCTTGAAACAGTCTTTATTAGCTTATAATTTAATAGACGGCGAATTCGCCGAAGCCGAAGTAAAAAACGGCAGGGTGTTTAGTAAGGCATTGAGATTAGAATTAGTTGACACGAGCGAAACTCTTCGTTTATTCAATCCCGAAACGAATGAGTTTTTGCTGACAATTCAAGAATTAGCAGCAAAAGAAAGAATCGCGCAAAACAAAATCGCGCAACTGGAAAATGAAATTGCCTAATTGAGAAAACAAAATGACTGAAACAAACGGAAACGATCTTATTTCTTTGCAAAATTTGAAGGTTCACTTCAAAATCGGCGGCGGACTTTTTAAGGAAACGAAGTTTGTCAAAGCGGTTGATGGTGTTTCGCTTGATATAAAAAAGGGCGAAACGCTCGGCTTGGTCGGCGAATCGGGTTGTGGAAAATC
>JANOXW010000689.1:0-1530 GCA_031418635.1 Acidobacteriota bacterium | reverse complement strand
CAAGTTGGGTTTCAAGTTTTCGCAATCTGTGTCTTGAAGCTAATAACATTTCAAGTATTACCAATGTTCAGATGATTGAGAAAGAAGCCGAAGAGTTTTATTTTTTATTGGATAAGCATTGTCGGGTTAGTAATTTGTCGCAAAGTTATTTAATTTCTTGGCAAATGATGAAAAAAGACCTTGAATTGGTCGGACATTATTTTCATGAAAGACAAAATCTTAAAGAACAGGATTCTACTGGAGCTGCACTTTTTGGTTCCCTTTGGGAAGGTGAAAAATCAAATTGGGACGTATTGGAAAAATATTCCGCTTGGATGATTAGCTTTCGGGAATTATGTAAGGAAAGCAATCTGCAAGTTTCGGATTTAACTAAAAATATTAACTTGGCTGAAAGCCTTGATGATTTATCACGGCTTGAAAATAAAGCATACGAAATGCGTCTGGCATTGGTTGATTATCAGCAAAACAAAGGGTTACCGCAAAATTACTTAACTTTGTGGGAAACGATAGAAAAAGATTTATTGAGTGTTGCTACTTATTTACGTGAAAAGCAGAGTTTAGAAGCAAAAGAAACACGAGCGTTACAAATGTTTGGTTCACATTGGCAGAATGAAATGTCAGATTGGCAAGCACTTGAAAATTATGTTTCTTGGGTTTTGGAATTTCGGCAAATTTATGTTGGGCAAGGCTTGAAAGAGCAAGCAATTACAACTGCAACTACACCCGCGCCTGATGTCAGTTTTGTCCAAATGCTTCGGCAGAAGGCTTTGGAAATATACGAATTGCTCAAAAAATTCTCTGAATTAGTCGGTTTGCGCGAGAATTATTTTGAAACCGCAAAACTCGAAAATATTTCATTTCGCATAGCGGAAATCATTAACAATCTTTCGCACGCTAATCGTTGGGCGGCATTTGAATCTGTGCGACAAAAAATTGCTCAAAGTTTTGCTAAAGAGATTCTTGATTGGGTTTGGAGCGAACAAATTTCTTTTGCGGATTTATCGGTGACTTTTCGTCGCGCTTTTTTACAAAAATGGCTTACGCAAGTTGTGCAGGAACGTCCAGAATTACGCGAATTTCACACGCTCACACACGAGCAGAGAGTTAAAGAATTTCGAGATTTAGACGAGAAAGTTTTGCGACAAAATCGTTCAAATCTGGTTGGAAAAATGCGAAGCACAATACAGGCTAATCTCCAACAACCAATTATCCGTGAACAAATGTTGACACTTCGTTCACAACTAAATCGCCAACGCGGGTTAATGCCGCTTCGGATTACGATGCGAAAATGTTTGAACGCGATTCATTCAATCAAGCCGTGTTTTATGATGAGTCCGCAAAGTGTCGCGCAACTGCTTGATGCGGACAGGGCAAAATTTGATTTGATTCTGTTTGACGAAGCCTCGCAATTACCGACCGAAGATGCAGTTGGCGCAATTATTCGCGGCAAACAACTTGTCGTTGTCGGCGACCCGAAACAACATCCGCCGACAAACTTTTTTGCAGTCGCTACTGGACAAGTTAATTATG
>JANOXW010000688.1:0-2132 GCA_031418635.1 Acidobacteriota bacterium | reverse complement strand
AAATCATCGGCGGCGGCGAGCGGGCGTTTTATTTGCAGTTTTTGGAAGAACAAATCGCGGCGCATCATCTTCCGAAAGAATAGTTTGTATGGTATATCGACTTAAGAAGGTTCGGCGCAGTTCCGCACGCGGGTTTCGGAATGGGTGTTGAACGCGCCACCGCTTGGATGTGCGGCATCGAGCATGTCCGCGAAACAATTCCCTTCCCGCGAATGCTCAATCGCTTACAGCCCTGATTATATTTTTTTTGTCTTTTTTACAATTCAAATCCGAAAATGTGAGGAATAAATTATGATAACTTCGATACTGTTAGCTTTCTTTTTGTTTCAATCTCCGAATGTTTTGGCAACGCCGACTCCGACTCCGACTCCGATGGCGAATATGATGATGAAGAACGACGAGATGAAAAAACCGTCGTCAAACTCTTCTGAAGAACCGCTAAACATTACGCGGCATTCGATTAAGGTAAATAATTTGGTGTTAAATTACACGGTAACGACGGGTTTTATGCCAATAAAAAACAAGGATGGAGAAACCGAAGCGAAAATGTTTTTTATGGCATACACGGCGGACAGAACTCCCGACGTGGCAAAGCGTCCGCTGATGTTTTCTTTTAACGGCGGACCTGGTTCGGCTTCGGTTTGGTTGCATTTAGGAGCGTTAGGACCGAGAAGAGTCAAAATGCTCGACAGCGGATTGATGCCGCCGCCGCCGTATCAACTCGAAGATAATCAGGAAACTTGGCTGACCGACACGGACATCGTATTTCTCGACCCGATTGGAACTGGCTACAGCCGCGCCATTGATCCGAAAAAGAGTGAAAAGTTTTTTTCCGTGAACGGCGACATTGAAGCGGTTGGCGAATTTATTCGACTCTATCTTTCGCGCAATGAACGCTGGAGTTCGCCGCTGTTTCTTGTCGGTGAAAGTTACGGAACGACGAGAGCGTCGGGTTTATCAAACTATTTATTTGAAAAAGGCATCGGTTTGAATGGGATTCTGTTGGTTTCAACGGTAATGAACTTCCAAACTATTCGCTTTGCCGAGGGAAATGATCTGCCATATCCGTTAATATTGCCTTCTTATACGGCGACGGCTTGGTATCACAAGCGATTGAATCCGCAACTCCAGCAAAAATCTTTGCGTGACGCGGTGAATGATGCCGAAAGTTGGGTTACGAATGAATATATGCCGATGCTGCTTAAAAGTGATCGGATGACGACTACCGAACGGCAGAATTTGGCTGAAAAGCTGAGTCTTTATACTGGTTTGAGTCAGAAATTTGTTGAACAGAACAATTTTAGAGTTGATTTAGGTGCGTTTAATAAAGAACTCTTGCGCGATCAGAATCGCACGACCGGGAGATTGGACAGCAGATTTACGGGCATTGATTCCAAGACAGCAGGCGAAAATCCCGACTCGGACCCAAGTCTTAACGCCATTCGTCCGCCATATACTTCCGCGTTTAATGATTATGTTCGCCGCGAGTTAGACTTCAAATCCGACCTCGAATATTACATTTTGGGCGGTGGAATCGGTAATTGGAATTGGAATGTGAACAACGGTTATGCGAACACGGCAGTTCCCTTGAAGGATGCAATGGCAAAGAATCCGTATATGAAGATTTTCGTCGCACAAGGCTTTTACGACATGGCGACACCGTTCTTCGCCGCCGAATATACGATTGCCGCAATGAATCTCGACCCGACTTTGCGCCGGAATATCTCGATAAACGACTACGAAGCCGGACATATGCGGTATATCGAGAAAAATTCCCTGCGGAAACTAAAAGAAGACGCGGCGAAATTTATTCAAACT
Organism: Acidobacteriota bacterium; assembly: GCA_031418635.1. GTDB lineage: Bacteria > Acidobacteriota > Blastocatellia > Pyrinomonadales > Pyrinomonadaceae. The sequence goes on along the minus strand of JANOXW010000688.1, from coordinate 314 downwards.
TCGATGAATAAATAATTTTACTCGTCAAATTGTTAAAAAATTAATTTAAGTTAAAATCTATTGCCAAGGGAATTATTCAACCAATTCCTTTGGCTTTTCTTTTTCCAACTCTTTACAAATTTCTTTATATTCATCTATCGGAAATTTGCACCATTCATAAGCAATTTGCCGCATTGTTTCTTCGCGCAATTCGCCGATGCGCTTAATAATCGAGTGCAATTTTTCTTTTCCGCCGAAAACCCAATACAACAATGCAAGAACTACGGCAATAAAAAATGTTATGATAATATAAGTGGCTTCCACATATTGATATA
>JANOXW010000687.1:0-1578 GCA_031418635.1 Acidobacteriota bacterium | reverse complement strand
AACAAATTTCCATAAAAAAGCACAAAATACACAAATTTTTTAAGCTGTATTTTGTGTATTTTGCGCCTTTTAGTGGCTATCATTTCTTATTCCGCAGTTCACGCCAAACTACTTCGTTTTTGCATTTACATTTGTATTTGCCGGCGACTTAGTTTCTACCTTTGTGTTGGCATTAACATTTGTGTTGGCGTTAGAATTTGTCGTCGTATTCGCGTTGGTATTTGTATTCGACGGAGTTCCCACGACTGCCGGACGCGCACCGCTTAATTCATTCGGGTTTTCAACTACTTTTTTCGCCAAAAAGTTTTCAATCTTGGCATCATTCATCGCCATTGCCGCAAATGATTGTTTGAGCAATTCTTTGCGTTGATTAGTCAAATAATCAGTAATTTGTTGGCGCACATTCGGACTTTCCAAAGTCAAATCTTCGTCTTTTTCCACCTTTCGTTGAAGTTTAATTATCAGAATTTTACCATCAAGAGGAATTGCCCGCGGAACAAGTTGCCCGTTTTGCATATTTTTCATAATATAGTCAGCAACGTCTGCGCCCAAGGTTTGTTTCATCTCATCTTCCGCGAAATATCGCCAATCGCCGCCACTAGTGCGCGTGTTCGGTTCTTCACTGCTTTCCCGCGCAACCGTAGCAAAGTCCGCGCCTTGCAGTATTCTTTGCCCGACTTCTTTGGCTTTTTGCTGTGCCTCGATTTGATTTTTGGTCGTGTCGCCTTCGCCATTATCAGCCGGATCAATGACGATTGCCGCTAATTGCGCCCCGCGTTTATTTTTGAATGATTCGGGATTGCTCTTATAAAATGCCTCAATATCATTATCTTTTGGCGGCTCAATTTTACCCGTGATTTTATCAATCATCTTTTGAATGGCAAGTGTCTTTTTAAGTCTTTCACGCGCTGACGCATCGGTTTCGCCGATTTCCTTCAATTTCGCGTCAAACTGCTCTTGCGACAATCCGCTTCCCGTTTTTTGTTTATTAAATTCCACCGTAACATCTTCGTCAGACGGCACGGTTTGTTCTTTTTCAGCTTTTTGAAATAAAACTTCCTGCTGAATTAAACTATCTAAAACTTGCAGTCGCGCCGCCGCTAGTTCCAATGGCGAAAATTTGGCTTCCTCTCCTTTTCCCTGCTCTTTAATACCGCGTTCGACATCTTCGAGTTTGATGGCTTTTCCATTAACGGTCGCCGCCGTTTCATTCGGGTCAACTCCGCCTTCGGTTTTAGAACTGTTCGCGCTATTACTTGTACAAGCGTTCAAAGCGAACGCGGTGATTGCCAAAAAAGCAATCGAAAATATCTTAAAATTAGGTTTCTGCACTATGGCTTTTACTCCTTCAAAATTAACTATTCGTATCATTACTTGACTATACCTGTCTAAATTTGTTATAAATCTTGTTTTTGAGTTTGAAAACAAACTCGTTTCTTTCAACCTCGTATTTATTTTTGGAGGCTTTAAAAATTATGGCAAAACGATGTAACGTCTGCGGCAAAGGTCCGCAATTTGGAAACAATGTTTCACACGCTAACAACAAAACCCGTCGCCGGTTTAATCCGAATCTGCAAT
>JANOXW010000686.1:0-2140 GCA_031418635.1 Acidobacteriota bacterium | reverse complement strand
GCCACCGTCAAATTTCGGCTCATCTTTTATCACGACGACATCAGGATAACAATAGCTGTGGTCGGTTAATTTGACACGCATATCGTTGACATAAATTTCACATTTTTGTCCGTTCAAACGGCTTCCGATGGCAATCGTTGTATTACTGCCAATCAAATTATGCCGTCGGGTTGAACCGGCAGTCGCCAAAACTTTGCCATTATGATATTCGTGTTTGTTCGCCCCGTTGCGTTCGATCTTTAAATAGTCTTCAACGGTGTAATTTTTTTCTGTTTGGGTTAAAATTTTTTCACTCATATTATTATCTTTATTATAAAAGTTGAAATTAGGATAGATTTACAAGATGAAATAGGGGATAAGTTAGTTGGTAACTTTTTGTCATCAAACCGAAATCAATATCCAGTAGTATAAACTATTTTGTTAAATGTTAAAACGATTTTACGCAATTTTATGAAATTAAGGACTTTAGCGGAAAAGACTTTTTCTGAAATAGAGCAAGGCGACGCGGATTTGGAACTGACGGGCGCGGCAGGTCTTGACATTGCCGTCAGCGGACAAGTTACGTTTTTGGCAAACCCGAAATACACGCCGCAAATAAAAGAAACCAAGGCAAGCGCGATTTTTCTGAATGAAAATATTGAGTTGGAACGCACGGATATTGCCATTTTGCGCTCTTCTGATGCCTATCTTGCCTATACACGCGCCTTACAGATTTTCAATCCCGAAGCGGATGTCGTTTCGTATGTTCATCCAACGGTTGCAGTTCACAAGACCGCAAAAGTCGCCAAAAATGTTTTTATTGACGCTTTTGTTTCAATTGGAAAAGATTGCGAGATTGGGGAAAATGTTAAAATCTTTCCCAATGTAACACTATACGATGGCGTAAAAATCGGCGCAAATTCGGTTATTCATTCCGGCGTTTCGATTCGTGAAACCTGCGAAATCGGCGAAAGAGTTATTATTCACAACAATTCCGTTATCGGTTCGGACGGTTTCGGCTACGCGAAAGATGAAGAAAAACATTGGCTGAAAATTCCGCAGACGGGAAACGTCGTCATCGAAAACGATGTCGAAATCGGCGCGGGAACTTGTATTGACTGCGCTTCGGTTGGCGAAACACGGATAAAATCGGGCGCGAAGATTGATAATCTGGTGCAAATCGGACATTCCTGCACGATTGAAGAAGACGCACTGATTTGCGCTCAAACCGGACTTGCGGGAAGTTCGGTTATTGGAAAAAGAGTCATACTTGCCGGACAAGTCGGCATCGCCGGACATTTGCGCGTCGGCGATGACGTGGTGATGACGGCAAAATCAGCCACGAGTCACGATGTCGAAAATGGCAAAATTCTGTCGGGTGTTCCGGCTTTTGATAACCGCGATTGGCTTCGTTCAACGGCGGCTTTTCGGCGTTTGGGCGAGATGGCAAAAACTATTAGAGAACTAGGTAAGCGAATTTCAAACCTTGAGAAAAAATAATGGAAAAGAAAGAAAAAGTAATTATTATTGTTTGTATTGTGGTAACGATTGTTGCTGGAATTCTGCATTATACGGAATTTGATCCGGTTGTCGCTTTTATCGTTACGGCAGCGGCACTTGCGCTTTTGGCGATGATTGTCGGCGATGCCACCGAACAACTCGGCAGTCGTTTCGGTCCGGGCGCAACCGGCATTTTACAATCCGCTTTGGGAAATTTACCCGAACTTTTCGTGTCAATTTTTGCACTGCGGGCAGGTTTAGCCGAACTCGTTCAAGCGGCGTTGATTGGTTCGATTTTGGGTAATTCTTTGTTGGTTTTCGGGCTTGCATTATTTGTTGGCGGCTTGAAAAACGGCACACAACGATTTAAATCCGACACGCCGAAGATGATTGCAACCCTTATGTTATTAGCGGTTGCGGCACTAATGATTCCGACGCTTGCCAAAGAATTGCATACGCCCGCCGAACCACATATTGACAAATTGGACATCGCTTGCGCCGTCGTTTTATTAGTTTTGCTGGCGGCAAGCATTTATTTTTCAGTCAAAGGCGATAAAGTCGTCAGCCCGAATCCCGAAGAATGCGATCAACACGCTGAATGGTCTTTGAAATTAACGATTATCGTTTTAGCGGGCGCGGGAATCGGCGCGGCGTTTGTTTC
>JANOXW010000685.1:0-3531 GCA_031418635.1 Acidobacteriota bacterium | reverse complement strand
GAGATGTTTATTCGCGTGCGGCAGTTTGGCGTGGATAATGTGGCGGATTTCCCTGCGGGAAGCATCGGGGCGACGCAGTTTGCCGCGATTAACACCGCGATTGAAGAAGTCGAGCAATTTGCCGGCGATCAAGTTGCCAGTTTCGGCGATGCGCGACAGCTTTTTGTCAACAAGGATACGGCGCGGGAAAATCTGCGCGAGGAAATGTTTGAAATCTCGCGGACGGCGCGTGCGATGATTTATCAATTCGACGGAATTGATGCGAAATTTCGGATGCCGCGCAGTCAAAGCGACCAAAATCTACTTGCCGTCGCTCGCGCCTTTTATGATGATTCGGAAAAGTATGAGACCGATTTTCAAGCCTACGGATTGAGCGCAACCTTTCGCGCCGACCTGCAAACCGCGATTGAAGCGTTTGAAAATTCGTTAGATCCGACCGGCACGGCGATTGACGATCAAGTCGCGGCAACGGCAAACATCGGCGAAGCCATCCGGCGCGGAATGATTGCCCGCCGAATTTTAGACGGCGTTGCCAAAAACAAATACAACTCCAACGTCGGCAAACTCGCCGCGTGGCTCTCCGCTTGCCACCTCGAAAAAGCTCCTGTCGCCAAGAAACCGTCGAATCCTTAGCTCAGAAAAAGGCACCCGAAGTAAGCGTGGCTTTCGAGCCACATAAATACGCTTACTTCGTGTGCCTTTCTTCATTTATCGCCAATTTCCAATCAAAATAAACGGCGACCAATAATAGATTTACTAAAGCATTTTAAATCTTTCACAATTTATCTTCATTGTTTTTAGCCAAAATTCTCGTCGTATTTGCTCAAATAAAGTTTGCCTTCGTAATCAACTAAGCCAAATTTTACTTGCATTAAAAATCCGTATCTGCCAAGCACGTTGGTTTGGAAAGCAGAATCTTCGGCAAAGCAAACAAGAACGGTGAAATTAAAATCCAAAACCGACAAATTTACTTCATGCTCGTAAGTCATAAAACTGCTCATCGCTGTTCTGATGCGTTTCGGTAAGCCGTCTTCAATGACAAGTCCTAGTTCTTCGCCAAAACGACGCGCAAAAATGCAGTTGGTTGAGCCAGTGTCAATTTTCGATTCAACCTTTACCAACTTTTCGGACAATTTTAATTCGACTGTTACCGAGATGCCGGGCTGTCCCGCATCGTATTCAGCAAGTTGGGTAAAAGTTAGAGTGTAAGCCATTACCAACCTCCCATAAATCCTTCTTCATCGGGCTTTGACAGATAATCTACAAAAGCGTCGGGAACGCCGGCTTTGACGGCGATTTGCTTACCTTCGGGGTAATTTTTTGCTACACCGATTAGCTTATTACCGTCTAATACGACATATTGCCCGCCGTGTTTTTCGCGGTTTGCCTTGAGCCATTCCATCCGACGGCGGCGCACATCTTCATCTGTAATAGTGCCATTTGCACTTTCGGTTTTTCTATCTTGTGCGGCTTGCTCAATTAGGTAATTCGCCAAAACAAATTTTTCCTGTGCTGACAATATTTTGGCTTGTTGCTTCAATGTGTCTAAAACTTCGACTGACATTATTAACTCTCCTTTGCCTTAATTATAGCGATAAATCAAACAGATATCATTTTCTCTTATCGCCAATTTCCAATCAAAATAAACGGCGACCAATAATAAGGATGGGCAAACGGCGATTTTTCGTCTTTTTTGTAAAGCGGTGCGTCTGAATCTTCGATTTTGACAATGCCGGTGCGCGTTTGGTTGCCGTCACGTTTTGTGCCTTTTGGAACTATTTCGACTTTTATTTTTGAACCTGCGCCTTTTTCGGCATTTGGCAGAGGTTTGGTTTCAGCCGTGCCGTTGATGAGCGCGAGTTGGGCTTGGCGCAAGGCTTCGGCTTTGGTTATTCCGGCTTTGCTTTGACGAGTTGCATAAAAATCGCGCATCAGCCACGGCGTTGAAGCGTCCGAAACTTGCCACAATGTTGCCATTACTGCGCCTGCGCCCAAGCGTTGGGCGAGTTCGGCAAATCCGTCAATCTCTCGTCCGTTTCCCGACTGCTGTGCCGCCGTATTGCAAGCGGAAAGCGTCAAAAGTTCGACGCCTTGAAACAAATCTTTTTCCTGTTTCATCTCTTCAAGCGTGAACGCCGTGCCGTCGCCCATCAGCAAAAACGAGCGTGATTCGTCGCCGGCTCGAAACGAGAAATGCGAAGCAATGTGGACAAGCGGACGTTTTTGTTTCAAAGCGTCGAGAAAACTCTTGCGGGTAAATTTCGCGTCGGGCAGAACATCACCGTTGATAATTCCGCCTTTTGTATTTTTGAAAATCTCCGCAAGTTCTTCGCTCACGCCGGGCAGGGCGTTGAACGAAATTTTATCGCCCAAAACATCAACCGTCGCGGCTTTTGAACTGCCGAAACCCAAACCTGTCCAAACTGCGCTGACATTGCGCGACATCCGTTCTTGGTCGGCGCGGGTAAAAACGACGTGATTATATCTTTCCGCCAAAAACTTTTTGCCGTCAAACAAAGCCGCCATCGGCACATAACGCAAATTGCCGTCCATCGCCCACATAATCGTTGTCGTATCTTTCGGCAGATTTGCTTCGAGTGGTTTGAAAACCGCGTCGTAAATCTGTTTGGAAAGAATGGTCGTGTCATATCTGTCCGATTGCAGTAACGCCCACAGTTTTAAGGCTTTTTCGTTGAGTATTTCGTATTTTATCGGCTTGGAAATATTTGTAATGCTGTCGGGCGTAACGATAATTGCGCGAAAATTTTCTTGTCCGACGAGTTGATAAACGGCGACAGCCTTTTGTCCGGTCTGCGTTGAAAGTTCGCGCAGAGTAGTTTGCATCTGCACTGTATCTAAAACTTCGCCGATTTTATCTTTGTCGCTCGGCGGTTGGCTAAATTCGGTTTTGGCTTGCGACAGAACGGCGGAAAAATCGTCCGATGCTTTTTTTAATTCGGCTTCGAGTTTGGTCAATTGAGCAGATTGTTCGGCAGTTGGTTGATTGCCAATTTGTCGTTTCAAATCGTTAAATTTTCCGCCGAGTGTGCCAACGCGCTCCGATTCTTTTTGATAACGTGCCGAAAAATCAGCTTCACGCGGCGTGAGCGCGAGTTTTTTTGGTTGTTTAGCGGCAGAATCAAAATCGAAAACTTGTTGGTCTTTGAACGCATTAAGAACCTGTTGTGCTTCACCCGTTCGATTTTTTTGCAGAAGCAATTCCGCTAAATAACGATAAACTATCTCCTTTCCAGCCAAAAATTGTTTTTGCGATTCATTGGCAAAACCTTGCGTGTTCGCACGAAGTTCTTGCGACAGATTGACTGATTGTTTGCCATAAAAAACTGCCAACGCCACATTCTTATCAGTTTCGGCGGAAAATTGCATTAAACTTGCGAGCGTTACGGCTTCACCTTCGCGGTCGCGCACGGCACGGCGAAGCGGCAAACTCCGCGTGTAATATTCAAGTGCCTTTGGTTTATCGTCGGTCGCGGCGTAATAACCTCCGAGATTTGTTAATGTCGTGGCTTC
>JANOXW010000684.1:0-4075 GCA_031418635.1 Acidobacteriota bacterium | reverse complement strand
AGCGAGTTGACCGCCGACAAAAAGCAACTTGCGAAGGCAGTGAATAACGTCCGCATCGCCGAAAACGGCGGCTCGGATATGAACACCGCCGTTTTTCAAATCGTGCAAAATTATTTTGCCTCGCTCAAAGGCAGAAAAGCGATTATCGTTCTAACCGACGGAATGATTCTCAGACGCGATATTTCCACTCAGCAAACTCTCGACAAATTGCTTGACGCGGATACGGTTTTTTATCCGATTGTTTTCAAAACGAAATTAAACGCGGAAAATTTATCAAAAACAAATAAGCCTTTGCCGGTCGAGATGCTGGAATTTTTAGCTGACGGAACGGCGGGCAGATTTTATGTCAAAGACGCGACAAACTTAAAAGAAGCGTTTCAAAGCATCGCCGAAGAATTGAAAAAACAGTATCTTGTCGGATTTTACCCGCAATATACCGAAACAGGAAAATTCGGCAGAGATTTCAGAATAAAGATTGACCGCAAAGACTTGACGGTTGAAACCAAGAAAAAATGGCAATATTGAAAAAAAACGCCGACTAATTATTCCATCTCGCTTTCATCAATATCGAAATTGGCATAGACGTTTTGCACGTCGTCGTTATCTTCGATTGCTTCGTAGAGTTTGAGCATTTGCTTGGCATCTGTGCCTTCGAGATGAATATAATTTTGTGGAATCATCGAAACTTCCGCTGCTTGCGGTTCGATTCCAGCTGACTTTAATGCTTCGCTGACAGCTTCAAAATTTTCGGGCGTGGTCAAAATTTCAAAACTTCCGCCATCGTCCTGCATATCGTCCGCGCCCGCTTCAAGCGCGATTTCAAACAGTTCTTCTTCGGGTTTTGCCTCTTTGTCCACGACGATGTAGCCTTTTTTGTCAAACATCCACGCCACCGAACCGGCTTCGCCAAGATTGCCACCGTTTTTCGTGAAAATATGTCGAATTTCGGCAACCGTTCGATTACGATTGTCGGTCATCGTTTCGATTAAAACCGCCACGCCGCCGATGCCGTAACCTTCATAAGTGATTTCTTCGTAATTTACGCCTTCGAGATCGCCCGTGCCGCGTTTGATGGCGCGGTCAATCGTTTCATTCGGCATATTCGCGCCTTTTGCGTCCGAAACCGCTTTGCGAAGCCGCGCATTTGCCGCTTCGTCGCCGCCGCCGGTTCGCGCCGCAACCGTGATTTCTTTAATCAGTTTAGTAAAAATTTTCCCGCGCTTAGCATCCGTCGCGCCTTTTTTGTGTTTAATAGTGTGCCACTTGGAATGTCCTGACATTTTATAATTTTCCTTTTTTTATTGAGTCGAATCAAAAATATATCATACCGATTTTTTTTCTCGCAACTTCATTTTTTTACATTCTTTTCATTTTCCCGTCATATTTTCTTCACTTCAGCCTGTTTTAATCATCGTAGAAAAGGAGATTTTTTAATTATGCAAAAAGAATTAACGGTTTTTCTGATTGGTATTTTAGCCTTGTTTGCTGATGTTTTGAGCATTTGGCAAACGTCAAATCTGTGGCTGAACGGATTTTACGGCACTTCAATAACAATCTCGCTCGCCGTTTTAGCCGCGTTTTTGATGCTTTTAACTTTTGTCTGTCTGCGTAAAATTATTGTCAAACTAACCACCGATTAAACTTTTGTAAGTTTTTTCGTCCAACCCGTTTATGCGGACTTGCTTATGTTTTGAAGTTTGTCCGCTGATTATTTCGACTGCGCTTTTCGGCACGTTTAATTTTTTCGACAAAACTTTTATCAACTCCGCGTTTGCCGCGCCATCAATCGGTGGCGCATTGACTCTGACTTTTAACGCGCCATCGTGTTCGCCGACAATCTCGCTTTTCGAGGCTCGCGGCACAACGCGCATATTGATAATTAAAAACGATTTTTCCGCCACTTAAAAACTATGCAAAAGCCAAAAATACTTGAAACGACAAATTTATGGTTTTGCATTTCCTGCGAAATTTACGATTATCTAACAAAAATATTCAGGACGATAGTTTGGAGAAAACCGATTAAAAGCAGAAGCAGCATCGCCGAAATATCAAACATTCCAATCGGCGGAATCAGCCGCCGCACAGGAATCAGAATCGGATCGGTTACTCGTTGAACAAAGCCGAGAAAACTGTTGCGCGTAAAAACAAACCACATCGAAATAAAGCGGATAAAGATAAACAAAACATAAATGCTCAATAGCGCGTAAAGTGCGAAACCGATAATTGCCTTAATATTTCCCGCCTTCGCCGATTCGGTTAAACCGTTGATAATAAAGAGCGTATTCCCAATAATTTGCAACGAGAAATAAGCCAAAACGCCCGCGATAAACAGCGTAACAATCGGCGCAAGTTTTGTATTGATGCGAAAGTTCGCCAAAAATCTTGCCGCCGGATAAACAAAACGGTCGGTGCGTTTTTTCAATTGATAAGAAAGTCTGCCGATTTTGCCAAACGGATTCGGGTCTGAATAATTGGCAATCAAACGCAAAATCATAAGCAAAGCAAACGCCAAAAACGCGATTGTTACTATCAAACTGATGTATGGATAAACTAAGTTCGTTAACATATAAATCAAATTTTAACCACAGATTAACACAGATGGACACGGATTTTTTTAAGATTTCCGCACCTAAACGAAAATTATTATCTTCTATCTGTGTTTATCTTTGTGCATCTGTGGTTAAATACTTTCTTTCTCCAAAAATCGCCGTGCCGACTCTGACAAGCGTTGCGCCTTCTTCAATCGCAATGGGAAAATCGTGGCTCATTCCCATCGAAAGTTCGCCGTTTGGCAAAATTTTATCGCGGATTTCGCGCAAACGCTTAAAAAATGGACGCACTTTTTCCGCGTCTTCAAAAAATGGCGGAATTATCATCAAACCTTTAAATTTCAAAAATTCGCAAGTTTGCAAAAACTCTATTAACTGCGGCAAATCATTTTCGGCAACACCGTTTTTGGTCGCTTCATTTGCCAAATCAACTTGCGCCAAAACCGACAAACTTTCCCGCTTTTCTTCTTTGCAAATACGTTCCAAACGTCTTGCAAGTTCAATTGAATCGAGCGTATGAATGACATCAAAAATCTGAACGGCTTTTCGCACTTTGTTTTTTTGCAGATGTCCGATGAGATGCCACTCAACATTTTCGCGCCCAATTTCTTCAATTTTCCCTTCAGCTTCCTGCACTTTATTTTCGCCGAAAACGGTTGCACCGACATTTATCGCCGATTGCAAAATCTCAATCGGATGCATTTTGCTGACGGCGATAAGTTTTATTTCAGACGGATTTCTACCAACTTTGTTTGCCGCTTGTTCAATCTTTCGCTCAACTTCCGCCAAGTTTTCACGCAGATAATTTTTTGCTTGTGCTTCTTGCATCTATTCAAATATAACAAATTTACAAACATTTGGTTAATGTGCGCTCTTGAACTTTGGCGCGTAAATTCGTATCATTTGCTTTACCTTTTTTTCTGCGGACGTGGCGGAACTGGTAGACGCGCAGGTCTCAGAAGCCTGTGAGAGCAATCTCGTGGAAGTTCGATTCTTCTCGTCCGCATTCTTTTTTTCCTCAATTTCAACCGATTTATGAAAATGCTTCTCGATTATTTTCAAGCAAAACAAGAAATTATTTTAGATTCGATTCGTAAAATCGTAAATATCGAATCGCCTTCGCGTGATATTGCGGGAAATCGTCAAGTCGTTGATTTTCTCGCAAATGAAACAAAAAAAATCTCATCCGATTTTCTAGTTGAGAGAATTTTTGCCGAAACTTACGGCGAACATTTAATTATTCGCGCCTTTCAATCCGACGAAAAACCGATTTTACTGCTCGGACATACCGACACTGTTCATCCACGCGGAAGTTTTCAAAATAATCCGACGCGAATTGAAGAAAATAAATTTTACGGTTGCGGCATTTTCGATATGAAGGCGAATTGCGTTTTGATGCTTGAAATTCTTCGCGCTTTCGCCGAATTAAATCTCAAACCAATGCGCCCACTGACGATTTTGCTTTCGTGTGATGAAGAAGTCGGAAGTTTTACAGGACGCGCTCATTGCGAACGCGAAGCCGAAAA
>JANOXW010000683.1:0-8019 GCA_031418635.1 Acidobacteriota bacterium | reverse complement strand
ATTTGCAAGATTTAAACAAGTAGATTTCAACTCAATACTTAATCTTTTTCAAATATCAATTCTTTTTTGTCCTGTATTTAGAAACTTCTTACTGCTCCAAAACACAAAAAAAAGACTTTCAATCCGCTCAGGACTAAAAGTCTAATCGAAAAAAAATAAATTTTTAGCTTCGGCAACCTTGCCGAAATCAATCCGCAGAAAAACGAGAACCGAAAGACTCTCGTTTTAGATAAAAAAACCAGAAGTATTTTAGGAATAAGACTCTCGAAAGTTCGTGCATCCCGTATCACAAGTAACCCAAAGTTTGCCGATTTCGGGAATGTCCGTAACCTGCAAAGTTTTGTTGCACACGACACATTTTGCCGTTACCGGATTTCCGCTTTGATATTGTGCGAGCGCAATCGAAATCGTTTCCAAGTCAGTATGCAGACTTACGCCTTGTTCGCGCATTTCCTTCTTCAGCTTTTTCAATGCTTCAGGTCGCCGAACTTTTAGCATACTGCCGTCCTTATTCATCATCGGATTAGATTTTATGCCAATTTTCTCATCGCCCAAAATCTTCACCAATGGTTTCCAATCAATCCGCTTTCAACGCGAAGTGTCCGCCAACGTGCTTATCTTCGCCTTTTCAACCACAATTTGTTTCAATCCGCTTTCAACGCGAAGTGTCCGCCAACGACCTTAGCTGGCGGCGCGGCGGGAAACAATAACGGTTTCAATCCGCTTTCAACGCGAAGTGTCCGCCAACGCGCAAGTAATCCGCAAATCGTTAGTTTTTGATAAGTTTCAGAAAAATATGGAAATAATTACGTTTCCGCCGAAGTTATGGCAAAGCTTGAAGCAGTTGAAGAGGCAAATAACCGACTTGAACGAGATTTGTTTGAAAAAATTACTTTTTCCGAAGAGGTAAAAACTATTTTGGGCGATGATTCCGATAAATTATATGTTCCGCTTGGTTTTGATAATTTGGGAAGGTCGGAAGGTGATACGAGTTTTATTGACGTAGTTCATACTGATGGAAATGGAATGGGCAAACGAATTCGAGATTTCGGGGCAAACGCAACAAGTAATCGTGTTTGGATTGACGGAATGCGTGAAATGTTCAAGAAAATAGAAGAAGCAAACCTTTACGCTTTGCAAGCAATGACCAATTTTATGGCTTCCAAACTCACTAAAGATGAAAAAGGTAAAGTTATTTTGAAATGTGAAAACGGCAAAAGTTTTCACTTAAAGGAAGGAAAAATATTCAGGGATAATGAATGGAAAGAAGTTATCTTTTTTCCATTCAGACCGATAATTTTCGGCGGCGAAGATGTTGCCTTTATTTGCGACGGCAGAATCGCTTTAGATTTGACCGTAAATTATCTCAAAGCCTTGCAAGATAAAATCTTAGCTGATGGCAACCCGCTTTTTGCTCGTGCAGGCGTAGCACTTGTCAAAACGCATTATCCGTTCCGTAAAGCCTACGATTTAGCCGAAGACCTTGCAAAAAATACAAAAGAACGGATTGACGAAATTGATAAAGATAGCAAAGAAGTTTATGCACTTGATTGGCACGTTGCTTTTACGGGTTTGTCAGGCAGTATCAGCGAAATCAGAGAACGTGAGTTTGAAGTTAATCAAGACAAATTATTTATGCGTCCGGTTTCAATTTGCAAAACTAAAGATGGAAGCGATTGGCGAACTTGGGAAAATTTCGTTTCATTAACCAAAGAATTTCAAGACAAATGGAGCGAAAAACGCAACAAAGCCAAAACTTTACGCGAAGCCTTGCGAAAAGGTGAAACGCAAGTCGAACAATTTCTTAAATTGAATAATGACATCAACCTTCCCGAAGTCAAAAATTGCAATGATATGAAAGATAAAGGTTGGTTTGATGCACGTTGCGGATATTTTGACGCTTTGGAAATGATGGATATGTATTTTCCGCTGGAAGAAATAGATTGCTCTGCCACAACTGAAAATAGTGAGGTAACCGCCTGATGAATAAATACCTTGTCCAAATAACTCTGAAAAGCGATACAACTTTTGGTCGTGGCGACGGCGTAGCGGGTTATATTGATGCCGAAGTTGAACACGATGAGCTAGGCTTACCGTTTTTGCACGGACGAACTCTCAAAGGTTTGTTGCAAGAAGAATGTGCCAATATTTTATATTCATTGAGTAAAGACAACCTTTTTACAAAACTTTCCGAGTTTGAAACCGCCGCTGATAATTTATTTGGAAAAGGTGGAAGCGATTTAAACACAGAAGCCAAAATGTTTATCGGAGATGCTGTTTTACAAGAAGATTTGCGAAATGCTGTCAAATACGCGATTGAAAATGGAACTCCAAAAATTACGCCTGATGAAGTTTTACAATCTTTGACAACAATTCGCCGACAAACTGCAATGAGTGAAAAAGGCTCACCGCAACCTGAATCTTTGCGTTCGATGCGTGTAATCTTACGCGAAATCATTTTTGAAGCAGAATGCAGATTTGATGAAGATTTCGAGATTGATTCAAACGAAATTATTTTGCTTGGCTTGATTTGCGCTTCTCTGCAAAGAATCGGTTTAGCCAGAAATCGCGGACGCGGCAAAGTTTCAGTCAAACTATTTGGAACAAACGATTTAACAAATCATTGTTTACGAAAATTCGAGGAAATCCAATGAACGCATTAACCTTTACAATTAAACTTTTAGAGCCAATGCTGGCAACAGGTTTGGAAGGAGACCCGAACACAGGCATTTCGATGCACTACATTGCCGGAAGCGTTTTGCGTGGTGCAATTATCAAACTTTATCAAAACGACCGGAGAAAAACCGATAAATCTTTTGAAATTGATTCGGCAAATGATGTCATCAGAAATCTTTTTTTCAACGGCAAAGTCTGTTTTCTAAATGCTTATCCGCTTGTCAAAACTGGTCAATACGACGAACCTAAACGCTCTTTTCCTATTCCGTTTTCGTGGCATAAAGAAAAAGACCAAGAAGAGAAACAAGGCAAAAATTGTTATGACTTTGCAAAGACTTCTGCTCAAGAAGTTGACCCGAATGGTGAAAAACAATTCAAAGGGTTAAACGGAAGATTTTTTGCTTTCAAAGATAATTCGGGAAACAACATTATCAAAGCTGAAATTAAAACGAGAATTGCCGTTCATACTCAACGCGATGTTGCAAAGGGACGAGCAACCAAAGAAAATGGTGCAGTTTTTCGCTATGAATCAGTTGAAAAAGGCGCAAAATTCGGCGGTGTAATTGTTTCCAATGAAATAACATTTCTCAACACAATCAAACCTTTGCTCGAAAACGTGGAAATCTCAATTGGAGGCTCCCGCACAGGCGGTTACGGACGAGCGAGAATCTCGGTAAACCCAACGATTAAAACAAATTATCAAGAGACAAAAAGATGGATGGTTGCGGATATTGAAAATGCGGAATTTACCGTAACTCTGTTAAGTAATGCTTTGATTCGTGATGAAAACGGACAACTTCAAAGCGAATTTAAGTTAGAAAATGCCGAACTAATTGAACATAAAACCTTCAAAAAATTAGAATTAGTCGGCGGATTCAATCGCAAATGGGGAATGACTTTGCCACAAATGCAATCTATCAAAGCCGGAAGCATTTTTACTTTCAAAGCTATTTCCAAAATTGAAAAAACCACCATTGAAAATTGGCTTGAAAACGGAATCGGCGAAAGAAGATTGGACGGTTTCGGACGAATAACAGTTAAGCTAAATACTCATAAGGATTTAAGTTTTGCGGATGAAGCAAAAAATGAAATTCCACAAGTTCCTTTAGTTTCGCCAAACGGTTTGAAAAATGCTCAAGTCATTGTCAATCGGATTTTTAAACAGAAACTTGATACCGAACTGCTTGCAAATTTAAGTGATTACAAAGCAAAAATTGATAAGAAAAATAATCACTAAATTCAAAGATTACGAGAGTTTTTGCATAAAATAATTCGAGATGAATCATTAACAACTGAATAAGTTAAGTCGAAGATAAAGACCGATTTTTTTGCAGAATTGAAAAATAAAGCCAAAGAGCAATTTGAAAATATACGAGTTAAAGACCAACAACTTGAAAGTTGGATTCTTGAAGATGTCTTTGCTGATGATTCAAGTTGGTTCAATCAAGAAAAAACATCGCTTGGAAAGGACTCAGATAAAGTCGAATCTCAAACCCAAAACTTAGTCTTAAAATATCGATTGTTGTTGATTGATAAAGTTTTAGAGCGAGCCACAAAAGGAGAATAATCAATGAGCAGAAGTGAAAAATCTCGAAAAATTATTGAACGAATCATCGTTGAAGGCGATTTGGTTTTGCTCACACCGACTTCGCTGGGCAATGGCGATAGCGATGGTTTGACCGATATGTCGCTTTTGCTTGATGAAATTGACGGAAAGGCTTTATTAACAGGAGCTTCGATTGCCGGTGCTTTGTGCAATTATTTACGCGAATGTTTGCTGAATTTTGAAGTTAGTGAAGAATCGCAATATAAAGACACCAATGGAAAGAGAATAAAACTGAAAGATGCTAGTGGAAATTTGATACAAGACGTAAATGGAAAATCGGTTAATAAGCCTTTGCCGATTGTTACGCAACTTTTCGGCTCACTTGAAGATGACGGTTCACAAAGCTATTTGATAATTGATGATGCTTTGGCAAAGATTAGTGAAGAAGATGAAAGAGAGAAAAGATTTAAGCCAAAAACTGAACTACGCGATGGCGTAAAAATTGAAGGTAAAACTAGAATTGCTGAAGATGGAAAGAAATTTGATTTTGAACTTCTTGAAGCAGACACGACTTTCAAACTCAGATTTGAGCTTTTGATTTGCGAAGGTCAAAACCGAAATGATTTAGTTTCAGCTTTTGCGACTGCGTTACAAGGTTTTGAAAAAGGCGAAATTCACATTGGCGCAAGAAAACGTCGCGGTTATGGTGAAT
Organism: Acidobacteriota bacterium; assembly: GCA_031418635.1. Classification (GTDB taxonomy): domain Bacteria; phylum Acidobacteriota; class Blastocatellia; order Pyrinomonadales; family Pyrinomonadaceae. The sequence continues at coordinate 3,085 of JANOXW010000683.1, read as the reverse complement.
GTAAAGTTGAAAATTGGAAGTTTCAAAAGTTTGATTTAACTGCAAAAACAGGTTTGCTTGACTGGCTCAAACACGACACAAATTGTTTGACTGTTCCGAGAAACATTTCTATTTCAACTTTGATTACAAACCCGATTGATATTCGCGAGTATTTTGAATTAAATGCCCAATTTGCGCTTGATGGTTCAATTTTAATTCGCTCAGGTTCGCAATTTTCAAACAAATATCAACCCGATGCGGTTCATTTGCATTCAAAAAGAAATGGTGTTGATAAACCAATTATTTCGGGAACTTCGTTAGCCGGAGCATTGCGACATCGTGCTTTGAAAATTTGCAAAACGATTGGTGATGAAAATAAAGCAGAAATTTTGGTTGATGGAATGTTCGGCGTTGATATGAACAAGAAGCCAAAAGATCAAGGGTCAAGCCGTTTGGAAGTCAAAGAAAAGGCTTTAGAAATTGACAACACGCTGGTTCAAAAGCGGGTAAAAATTGACCGTTTCACCGGCGGAGCAATGGACACGGCTTTGTTTGATGCCGTGCCTGTTTTTTCCGACGGAAATGAAAAAGCTGTTACTTTAAGTTTCAAGCTTCGGTTCAAACACGACCAAAAACCGGAATGTCGAGATGCAGAAATCGGACTTTTGCTTTTGCTTCTCAAAGATTTATGGACATCCGATTTAGCCATCGGCGGCGAATCTTCCATCGGACGCGGACGTTTGATAGGTAAGAAAGCAACTTTACAAAAACAGAAAAATGGGCGAGATGAATTTAATATCAACTTTGACCATACATTAAATTTAACTGAAGAAAATAGAACTAAATTAAATGGTTTTGTTACAGAATTAAACTCAAAACTCAAACCGGAGGCGACCAATGGCGAGCAAAATTCAAATTAAGCCTTGTGAAAATGTTTCGGAATTTTCTAAAGATATGACCGCCTGGCTTCAAACAAAAGCAAGCGAACTAAAATCATCCAATATCTTTCTTCTTTCATTTCACGATGACGGCGTTGTTTGGGGAAAAATCAAAGACGGAAAATTACTAACTTCCGAATCTTTGAACGATGACCGTTTTCCAAAATTTCGTTCTGAAACCTTGCAAGAACTTCGTTTATTTGGCGAAAACGGACAACTTCAAATTTGGCGAACAAGTGAAATTGAATTTAATGCAAGTTTGGCTTTAGAGAGTGAATTTGTTACTGAAACTGATGAAGTAAAAAGTGAAAAATGCACTTATGAGTTTTTACAAGACGAAAATCAAGTGCTTTGGGGAACTGATTATGACGACGATAACGGAGATTTTATGATTGTCCGCGATGGTTCGGAAGGATTAAAACACGCTTTCCCACAAGTTGCCCAAACCAAGTTTGACGGCAAAAAACGTCCGCTTCGCCTTCACGTCAAACATTACATCGAATATGACAACGACGGTTGTGCAAGAATCGCTTTCAGTCGTTTAGCAAATGTTTCAGTTGAATAGTTTTAGGAGAAAAAGTTTATGACCACGAAATTTGTCCAACATCGCAGCCCACAAACCAAGAAAGCCAAAGCACCTTATAACTTTGTGCCTTTGCCCGAAAAAGTCTTGCCCGCCGAAGAATTTGCGGCACACGACAAATACGATTCAAACCGACACACAGGTTATATCGAATTGGAAATCACAACCGAAACGCCGCTTTATACTCGGTGTGCATTCCCGACAAGCGTCTATGAAAATCCAAATAATTTTGACGATAAAGGCAAACTTAAAGTAACCGCCGTGCGAGAATGTCAAGACTTTTTTCATCGCGGAGATGCGAATGTTCCGGTCATTCCCGGCAGCACTTTACGCGGAATGACGCGAAGTTTAGTTGAAATTTTGGCTTATGCAAAGATGAACTTTGTGAGTGATTCAAAAATTATTCATCGGGCTGTTGCCGATACAAGTTCTTTAGGGAAAAAATACCGAGACCAGATGCTTGGGAAAAACAAAGATTATCCAAATATCTGGCTTGATTATCCTTCTCCGAATTTGCACGGCGGTTATTTAGAAATAGAAAACGGTGAATGGTTTATTTGTCCAGCAATTAAGCACGAAAATGAATCATTTATTCACGTTAGCTATGATTCAGCAAGAAGAGTTTTTGGCAGAAACTTAGACAGACACAAAGTATATGATTGTTGGGTTGTGCCAAGAATAAGACATACAAAAGAAAAAAGTGAAAAATTTAAACTTGATATGGCAACAACCGGACAGATTTCCTTCAATGAAACTGAAGACGAAACGAAAGGATGGCGTAAAGCAAAATTAGTTGTTTCAGGCTTTATGAATAATAAAAAAATGGAATGTGCTATTTATCAGCCAAATCAAGCAGAGCGGCGAATTGAAATTAAAAGAGAAGACAGACTACTTTACCAAGAAGATCAAACATTATCTCGTAAGGAAGAAAATAAGCCGCGACAACTTAAGCATAATGAACCTATTTTTTATTTACTTGATGATAAAAGAAACCTTATTTTCTTTGGCTCAACGATGATATTTCGCTTGCCTTACACAAATACTGTCCACGATTTAGTTCCCGAAATTCTGCGATGTTACAACCAAATTGATTTAGCTGAATCAATTTTTGGCACGGTTGAATCTCCGAATAAGAAGAAAGGTTTTAATGGAAGACAATTGGCAGGACGAGTATTTTTTACTGATGCAATTTGCGAAACTAATAGTCCGTTTTTTGATAATGATAAGCAAGGTCGGTTTGTTCCAAATATTCTCTCTTCACCAAAACCAACTTCCTTTCAATTATATCTCGCTCAACCTGAACCAAATCATTACGAATCAAGAGAAGCTCAAAATGGTCAAGATGATTTAAAAGCAAAATGGTATATCGTAACCGAGAAATCATTGGAAAAAATGAAGGATTATGTAATTCCACAGCATATTATTGATAAAGTTCGTAAACTTATCGGACGAGAATTTGCAATTGATATGCACCTAACTAAAAGTAATCTTGTATAATGAGTCGATTTTTGAAAGCACCTTATCTAACTCTTCGGTTAGTTTTTGATATGATTGATAGGCTTCCAACGGCAACCATTCGTGTTTG
>JANOXW010000682.1:0-1696 GCA_031418635.1 Acidobacteriota bacterium | reverse complement strand
CGTTTTCGTGAACGAAATTCCGAAACAAACAGGCTGAAGCGCAACGCCTTTTTTGATGAATTTATTGTTTTGATTAAAGTCGTCGGCTTCTTTTTGAAGTTTTACAAAATCGTATTTTTCATCCGCTTGCGCCCAACTTGTAATCGCTTCCGATTCGGCAATTTGACCGTAAGGAAATTCGTCGCCGTCCACAATTAGATTCTTTCGCTGAATTTCCGAAGCCGAAACATTCAAGTTCTCCGCCGCGTGTGCGATTGCCGATTCGATAACAAACATTCCTTGTGGTCCGCCGAAACCGCGAAAAGCCGTGTTTGGCGGCAAATTTGTTTTGCAAGAATACGCTGTTGCTGAAACATTCGGGATAAAATAAGAATTCGTGCAATGAAAAAGCGTACGTTCCAAAACTGGCAAAGACAAATCGCAAGCCGCGCCTGCATTTTGATAAAAAACGGCTTTATAAGCAACAATTTTCAAATCTTTATTTAAGCCAATTTTGTAATCCGCCGAATACGGATGACGCTTTCCCGTCATTCGCATATCTTCTATTCGATGAAGCGCGTATTTGACAGGCTTTTTTGTCAACTGCGTTCCAACCGCGCAAAGTGCCGCCCACGCATTTGCTTGGTCTTCTTTTCCGCCAAAACCGCCGCCAAGTCTTGTAACATCAACTTCAATTAAATTCATCGGAATCGCCGTAATACGCGAAACAGCGCGTTGCACGGCAGTCGGACCTTGCGTTGATGAATAGATTTTCATTCCGCCTTGCTCGGTCGGAATTGTGTATGCGCCTTGCGTTTCGATATACAAATGTTCCTGTCCATTCACATCGGCGCGACCTTCAAAAATATATTCGCACGTTGAAAAAGCCTTGTCCGAATCGCCCAACTTAAACGCTTTCGGCGGCGCAATGAGTTCGCCTTTCGCCTGCGCCTCGCGTTCGTCGGTGATAATTTCAAGCGGTTCGATGTCCACTTTTATCAATTTTGCCGCGTGATGCGCTTGTTCCTCCGTTTCCGCCAAAACGAGCGCAATCGGCATTCCGCAAAAATGAACTTCTTCGTCTGCAAGAAGCGGTTCATCAGGCAAAATTCCGCCGATTTGATTTTCGCCGATTAAATCCTTCGCCGTGATAATTTTCACGACACCTTTTGCTTTTTCGGCTTCGCTAAAATCAACATTATTCAATTTCCCGTGAGCAATCGGCGAATCATAAACACAAGCAAAAAGCGTCCCTTGCAAAAGCGGAACATCATCCAAATAAACCGATTCGCCACGAACGTGCGATTTTGAATCTACATTTTTCATAAATAATTTATTGGGCTATAAAGTGGGCGTTCCTAATTCGTTTTTCTTTTCGTTCAAAATGTCTAGCAAGTCAGTTAAAACTTCAATACAAACAATTGTTGCTCCACGAGCAATTTTTATAACTTCATCAATCTTGTAATCAGGATTTGACCAAGTGCCGATTCCAAATCCTCTCGCTTTATTATCAATGAACATTTTACTTTTTCTGCTATATTCAATTCCTAAACCTTCAATTATTGGTGGCTTTTGATGCACCCAAGTGTTGCGATATTTTATTGCTTCATTCCAAAAGTTATTATCTCGAAGTCTAATAATGATTTTTGTTATTTGATGAGTTGGATATTCATCTGCCATAAAAACTCCAACTTTCGCCGCTTTGCTTGTAATTTTC
>JANOXW010000681.1:0-5415 GCA_031418635.1 Acidobacteriota bacterium | reverse complement strand
TAACGCGCAGGCTTCTGCCACTAAACACTTTTGACAATTTCCCAAGCATTTTCTGTCTTTAATAATTTACTCATCAATGAAGCGTGAACCGAATGACCGCTTTTGGTTGCGGTTATTTTACCGAGAATCGGCATTCCGAGAAGAGCAAAATCGCCGATGATGTCGAGGATTTTGTGGCGCACGAATTCGTCAGAAAAGCGCAGAGGATTTTTATTCAACATTCCTTCAGGTGTGAGAACAATCGCGTTGTCAAGTGAACCGCCGAGTGCAAGATTTGCTTTGCGGAGCATTTCGATTTCGCTGGTAAATCCGAAAGTTCGCGCCGAAGCGATTTCGCGTCCGAATGAACCGTTTTCAAAGACGAAATGAAATACTTGTTTTTCAATAAAAGGATGCGGAAAATCAATTAAACATTCGATTTCGTATTTGTCGGCAGGTTCGATTGACATTTTTCTATCGCCTTGAGCAATTTCAACTTTTTCTTTGATATGCAAAAATCGGCGCGGCGCGTCTTGTTCACAGATTCCCGCTTTTTCAATCAATTCGATAAAATCTTCGCTCGAACCGTCCATAATCGGAATCTCGATATTGTCGAGTTCGATAAAACAATTATCAATGCCCGAACCGCGCAACGCCGCTAACAAATGTTCGCAAGTCGAGAGCAAAACGCCTTTTCTGAGCAAGGTCGTCGCATAACTGCAATGCGAAATATATTCGACGGACGCGGGAATCTCGAAATTGTCCAAATCCGTGCGAACAAAAATATAACCCGTATTCGGCGGCGCGGGTTTTAGTTTTAGATTGACTGCAACGCCTGTGTGCAAGCCGATGCCGTTGGTTTTGATTGCTTTGGAAATGGTAGTTTGTTTCATTGAAAAATAATTATCGAAATATTATCTTTACAAAGACTGTGCCAAAATTAGCTTGTGCGCTAAACTGTTGAAATAATTGGTTTGAAATTTGAAATTTGAAATTTGAAATTTGAAATTTGTTGCTTTCAGACAACAATTCTGTGGCGCAATTTACTATTAACGATTTACCATTTACAATTTAATAATAGTTATGGCAATAAAAACAGCGGGTATCAGAACCGACAAAACTGAAAGATCAAACAAAATAAAAATCGAAAACCAATCGGGCATAGATTTACCGAAAGGCGCAGAAGAAAATATCAATAAAATCATCGCTTTTCTGCCCGCCGAACATATCAGAGGCTTGGAGCGAGTGCGTCTTGTGGACTTTATCAATACGCCACAGATGAAAACGGCGACACCGATAAAAGGCGATTTGCCCGGGCTTTATCACCCAAAAATGCAGAATAAAAATGCGTGGCTGGAAGTTTCAGCAGGTGCGCTACTTCAACCGACCGAAGGTTTTGCGAAGCGTTGGATGGCGAAGACTTCGTTTAAAAGCAATCTTGCGGGCTTGATATTTTCGCTCGTTGGACAGCATTATTATTTCACTTTGCGTCATTCGGTCAAAAAGCAAAATCTCGAACCGCAAATCAGGCAATACGCGCAAAAAAACTTGAAAGATTGGGGCGAAAAGCAATCGGAAAACTCGTTCCGCGCCAAACTTTTCAAACCGCTTCGCCCGTATATGGAACGCTGGGCGAAATGGCTGAACAAAAAAGCCGCAGAATCTCAGAAGAAATAGTGGTAAATGGTGAATGATAAATGGTGAGTGGTGAATGAAAGAAAATATTTTGAGCGAAAAATCTTATAAATTTGCGTTGCGAATGATAAAACTTTACAAATTTATGAATCAAGAGCATAAAGAATATGTTTTATCAAAACAAGTTTTGCGCTCAGGAACTTCAATCGGGGCTAATATCGAAGAATCGGTTCACGCGCAGTCAAAATCCGATTTTATTCACAAACTTTCGATTGCACAAAAAGAGTCGTCGGAAACAAATTATTGGTTGCGGCTTTTGCGTGATAGCGATTATTTGAATGATAAACTTGCAGATTCATTATTAGGTGATTGCGAAGAAATACAAAAGTTGCTAACTTCCTCATTAAAAACTGCAAAATCTAATTTAGAAAACTGATAATGATGAATGGTGAATGATGAATGAAAACTCTGCCATTCATCATTCATCATTCACCATTTACCATTCACCATTTACCATTATGAAATATTGGTTAGTAAAGCAAGAACCCGAAAAATACTCTTTCGACGATTTGCTCAAAGACGGCAAAACCGTTTGGGACGGCGTGCGAAATTATCAGGCGCGAAATAATTTGAGAGAGATGAAGCGTGGCGATAAAGTTTTGTTTTATCATTCGGTTTCGGAAAAAGCGGTGGTCGGCGCGGCGGAAGTTTCGCGTGAACATTTTCCCGACGCAACCGATGAAAAATGGATTGCCGTTGAGATAAAGCCGCTTGAAAAATTTGCCAAACCTGTTACTTTAGAAGCAATCAAAGCGCACAAAGATTTGCAAAACATCGCCCTTGTAAAGCATTCGCGTCTTTCCGTGATGCCTTTGACGCAAAAAGAATTTGAAACGATTATGAAATTAATGGTAAATGGTGAATGATTAATTTTAGATTTTTCATTCATCATTCACCATTTACCATTCACCATTAAAAAAATATGTTAAAAGAAGCCGTAGCTTATTACCACGAACTTTTAGAAGATTCAGAATTAGCCGAAGCGTCGCGTCAAATTTTGGACGACGGATTGGAAAGCGCGAAACTTATTTTCGGCGGACGCAGATTGTCGCCGTATTTGCGTCCGCATTTTGTAACCGAAGCCGATTGGCAGAGGATTACGATTATTTGCGAAACGATTTGGAGTGCGTTGCAAAAGGTTAAAGACGCGGCGATTGGCAACGATGAATTGCTCGACGAACTCGGCGTAACCGCCATTGAGCGCGAACTCGTGGCGATTGACCCGAAATACAAACAAGTTTCGGCTTCGGCGCGGCTTGATTCTTTTTTGACGGAAGATACTTATTCTTACGTCGAACTCAACGGCGAAAGTCCGGCGGGAATTGCTTTTGCGGATTCGGCATCGGAAATTTTTATGGAAATGCCCGTGATGAAAAAGTTCGTGGAAAAATACGATGTGCGCTCATTTGAAGGTCGCCCGAAAATGCTGGCGGTTTTGCTGGCATCTTACGAAGAATTTCTCGGACACAAACCCGAAAAAAAACCTGTTATTGCGATTGTTGATTTGAAGGATTTGCCGACGCTCAAAGAATTTGAATTGTTCCGCGATTATTTCGAGGCAAACGGCTATACTTCAGTGATTTGTTCGCCCGACGAACTCGTTTTTGACAACGGCAAACTTTTATACAAAGAAATTCAGATTGACATCGTTTATAAACGCCTATTGGTCAACGAATATCTGCCGATTATGGACAAATTTCCCGCGCTTCTCGAAGCCTGCAAAGCGGGCGCGGTTTGTATGGCAAACAATTTTCGCTCCAAATTGGTTCACAAAAAAGCGATTTTCGCCGTTTTGACCAATGAACGATATGAACATCTGTTTGATGAAAACGAATTAAAAGCCATAAAAGCGCACATTCCTTGGACGCGCAATTTTCGTGAAGAAAAGACGATTTATCAAACGCAAGAAATTGATTTAGTCGAATGGACGCGCCACAATCAAAGCAAATTAGTCTTAAAACCAAACGACGATTACGGCGGACACGGCATTTATATCGGCTGGATTTCCGACGAAACGGAATGGAACGAAGCGATAAAAATCGCGCTTGAAAACGGCGATTATCTCGTCCAAGAGCGCGTCAAAACGAGCAAAGAAGTTTTCCCGATGCTGTTCGGCGAACTCGGCGAAGTAAAAATGGTCGAACAACTCGTTGACCTCGACCCGCTTTTATTCGACGGCAAAGTCGGTTCAGCCTTTACGCGCCTGTCTTCGACGGAATTAGCAAATGTTTCCAGCGGCGGCGGAATGGTGCCGACGTTTATTATTAGCGAAAAAGAATGAAAATCCGCAAGCTACAACTAAAAAATATCGGTGTTTTTGATGACGAAACCATCGAATTTCAACCTTGCCCTACAAAAGATAAAGCGGAAATTCATATTTTTACAGGGCAGAACGGAACTGGTAAAACTACGCTTTTAATGGCTTTGGCAAACTCCTTTACTAATTTTTCAACTGATACAGTAAATAAATCTCTGTATAAAAGATTAAATTATAAAAATAAAAGAAGTGAAAGAATTGAGTTTGAGGATGTTGAGGAGTATTTTTGTCGTCTGAAAGTTTGGTTAGAAGACAATGCAATTATTAAATTGGATATAATAGAAGATTCCGATTTCTCTTTTTATTTTTCACACGGAGATATAATAAACGAGGAGATAAATGGCTACTTAGAAAATATAAAACATCCCAACCATTTTGAAAATCCAAAATTTAGTTTTGCTCCATTTGCATTTTCGGGTTATCGACATATACAAAGTGAAAGAATAGAGGCAATCAAAGAGCCTAAAGGCTTTAATCCATTGGCACAATCGCTCGAATTTGTAAAAGATTATACTCTAGACGACCAGATTACAATCAATCAGCTAATTACAAATAACATCTCAAAAAGCGCGATTGAAAAAGGACGAAATGAAGACAAATCAGCAAAATTTGCAAATGTTATCAAATCAATTGAGCAGGCAATTTCCGAGATAACAGATTGGAAGGTTGAATTTGATTTAGAAACAGAACCGACAAAACTGATAACCAAAGTCAACGGTGAAGAATTGGATTTTGACGTTTTGCCTGATGGTTTGCGTTCTTTGATAAGTTGGATTGCAGATTTGCTTGGCAGAGTTGATTTGCTGAAATGGCAAGACGATTTGCCGATATTTGAAAAGAATTTGATTTTATTGCTTGACGAAATCGAAGTGCATCTGCATCCCGAATGGCAGAGAAAAGTTTTGCCTGTCGTGCAAAAACTCTTCAAAAACTCGCAGATTTTTGTTTCGACACATTCGCCGTTTGTTGTTAATTCGATTGATGATGCTTGGGTTTATGAGTTGGAAGTGAAAGACGGAAAGGCAAAAGTTCGTGAGAAAAATCTCACGAAAACAACGGACAGCATTCAAACTACGTTGGAACAAGTTTTTGAAGTTCCGCAAATTTTCGGTTACGCGGTGCAGAAAGATTTAGATAGATTTTATGAACTGCGAAGCAAAGTCAAAAACAATGGTGGGGAATTTGACAATGAATTTAAGGAAATTGCGAAGCGATTGTTGAAAAAAAGCGAGGAGCAAAACTCGGTTGAATTGCAAAGTATTGTGGCATTTGAGCTAAAACAATTGAAATACGAATTATGATGAAGATAACTCGCTCTCACGCGCCAAAGGTTTTAGCCGACAATTGGGAAAAGTGGGGCAAAATGTATGAAGAAAGTAACGCAAATTTTTCTTGGCAAATTTATAAAATAAACGACCGGGATG
>JANOXW010000680.1:0-1958 GCA_031418635.1 Acidobacteriota bacterium | reverse complement strand
GCTTTGGCGGCAGCTTCAATCAATTTGTCGGCATCTGCAAGATTTGCTGCAACGGGTTTTTCGCAAAAAACGTGGCAATTTTTCTCAAGTGCCAAAAGGGTTTGGTCGACGTGAAACGCCGGCGGTGTGCAAATCGCTACGATGTCGGGCGCAGTTTTTTCAATCATCTCCAGCGGATTGTCAAAAACTTCCGCGAGTTTCAATTTCTCACGCGCCACTTGACGCATCTCGCTGTTTGTGTCGCAACCGCTGACAACCGTAATTTTATCCGCCAGGCGCGAGTATGCCGGCAGATGAATATTGCGGGTAACTTGCCCAAGTCCGATGATGGCGATTCGTAGTTTGTTGTTTTCTTTCACTTTTTTGATGGCGGAAACACGCACGTAGCAACTGTGTCATAGTTGAAAACGCCTTTATTAACGTGCGGGCTTTTGCCTTGCCTAAGGCTTTCGGGCGACGACGTAAAATGCGCCGAACGGATAGACGAGTTTGCCGCCGCTTGCTTGGACTTTTTGGCATTTTTCTACAAAACTATTATAAAGTTTATCGGATTTTTCCGGCGTTGCATCGTTTATTCGTTTGCGGGCGATGCTGGAAAAAGTGCGCTGAATTTCCCAAAAATCTTCGGCGGTTTCGATTATTTCCATGTCGCCGTGCCAATCGGTTTTCAAAACCTCAAAACCGGCTTGTTTTATCAAAGTTGCGACGGGCTGTGTTCGATTGTGCGAATGATGCGCTAAATGTGATTCTTCCGCTTCGTTAGTTTGGGGCAAATGTTCTTCGACCAGCGAATCCAAAAAAGTTGGCGCGACCAATTGTTTGCCGCGAAATCTCTGCACAAAATCGGGCAAATGCTTGAAGCGATGCACCAAGCCAGAAAATGAAATAGGCGGACTGCTACCGACGGCTAAAACGAGTTTTCCGTCGGGACGCATCACACGAAAAATTTCTTTGAGCGCGACCAACGGATTCGGAAAATGCAGAAGCGCGAACAGCGAAACTACTTTGTTAAATGTCTGTGCGTCAAATTCCAAAGCCTCCGCGTCCATTCGGCTAAATTTTGTTTTTGCGGTGAGATTTAATCTAACTGCTTTATTTTTTGCGGTTTCCAACATTCCGTCGGACAGATCAATGCCGTCAATCAATCCTTGTTCACCGATAATTTGGGCGGCTTGCAGGGCGACAACTCCCGTTCCCGTGCCGACATCAAGCACGCGGTCATTTTTTTCAATATCAGCAAGAGCAACCATCTGCGCCGCTAATTTGTGCGAAAGCCGTTCGGTGTAATAATCAAATTGCTCGGCTAACGAATCGTAACTTGTTGCATCACGAGTTTTAAATGCTTGAGAATTTTGCATAATATTTGAATCTTCGGATATATTGTCCACATCTGGTGCAAACGAAGTTTGATTTTAGAAAATACAACGCCAAAAAACAAGCGGCTGTAAATTTTGCTAGTTTGACTAATCGCCGTCATTTCGGTTAAATTGAGAATCATTCTCGTATTTTTAAATATAGTTTTTAAGTTAAAATGGTTAAGTCATCTGCTAATTCAAACGAAAAAATCGCTGAACTTGAGAGTGAACAGATTGTCCAATCGCTCGCCAAAATAGACAGTTTAGCACTTGGCGTGGCACTTGGAACGGTGTTTGCCGTGGGCATTTTTTTGGTAACAAATCTGCTGATTTTGAAAGGCGGCGAAAAAATCGGTCCAAATCTTGCGCTGTTGGGGCAATTTTTCCCCGCTTATAGTGTAACTTTTGGCGGTAGTTTGCTTGGTTTGCTGTATGGATTTGTCAGCGGTTTTGCGTTGGGTTGGCTAATTGCGGTGATTAGAAATATTATTATTAAGATTTATCTGCAAATTATCAATGTGCGGCAAAAAATGGCAGCGGTTAATGATTTCCTTGATTCACCGTAAATACAGGTTTGCAATTTGCGATTTGCAATTTGCAATT
>JANOXW010000679.1:0-11552 GCA_031418635.1 Acidobacteriota bacterium | reverse complement strand
TGATTCGGTGTGGGACCCAAATCCAAAAATCGGCAAACAGCGCGAACCGCGCAAAGGCGTTCATAATTCCGGTTGGGTGCAATCGCCGGGCGCAAAGGCTCTTTCAAACGAAGCGGAATGGGCGCGTCTGGAAAAATATGTCAATGATATTGTCGGCACTTTCGCCAAAGACAAACGCATCAATTCGTGGGACGTTTGGAACGAGCCGGACAATCTGAACGGCAACGATTACGCCAAACAAGACCCTAAAAACAAACTCGAACTCGTCAAAAAACTTTTGCCGTTGGTTTTCGATTGGGCGCGTGCGGCAAAACCCGAACAGCCGCTGACTTCGGGCGTTTGGAAAGGCGATTATCCGAACGGAAAAATTGATGCGATTGAGCAGATTCAACTCGATTACTCGGATGTGATGACTTTTCACACCTACGACGCTCCCGAAGAATTTGAAAAGCGCATCAAATTTTTGCAAAAGTATAACCGCCCGATTATCTGCTCCGAATATATGGCACGTCCGCGCAACAGCACGTTTGTCGGTTCGCTTCCCGTCGCCAAAAAATACAATGTCGGCGCGATAAATTGGGGCTTTGTGCAGGGCAAATCGCAGACCAATTATCCGTGGGATTCGTGGGAAAAACCATACGTCGAGTTTGAGCCGTGGATTTGGTTTCACGACGTTTTCCGCACGGACGGCACACCTTACTTGCGCGAGGAAACCGAATTGATAAAAAGGCTGACGGGCAAAACCAAAGCGATAAGCGCGGCAAAATAAACGAAAAAAATTAAAAGATATGGCAGAAGCAATTGCAGTTCACAAACCAGATTTTCGGCTCGCCGATTACGCTCCGACTTACGGCGCATTTGCCGCGCTCGTTTTGCTGCTCATTGCCAATATTGCTTTAACGCCGAACTTTGCCGATTTTGATAATTTCCGCAATATTCTCGTGCAGGTTACGCCGACGATGCTGGTCGCCGTCGGAATGACGTTTGTAATTGCGACGGGCGGCATTGATTTGTCGGTCGGTTCGGTGATGGCGATAGCGTCGGCAGTTGCGGCAGTTTCGCTAGATTACGGCGCGGGTGCGGCGATTGTGCTGGCGTTAATCGCGGCATCGGCTATCGGCGCGTTTAGCGGATTTTTGATTTCGAGTTTCAAAATTCAGCCGATTATTATCACGCTGGCGATTTTGATTGCCGGGCGTGGCGTGGCGCAGGTCATCAGCAACGGCGGTCAATTGATTCCGTTTAGCAACGCCGGATTTGAATATATCGGCAAAGGCAGCATCGCGGGCGTTCCGGTTCAAATAATTTTACTTGTTTTGGTAGTTGCATTGGCAATTTTCGTGTTGCGAACGACAATTTTCGGGCGATATATTATCGCCGTCGGCGGCAACGAATCGGCGGCGCGGCTCTCCGGTGTGCGCGTCAATTGGACGAAAATTTCGGTCTATGCCGTTAGCGGTTTGCTCGCCGGACTCGCGGGTTTGATTTACACGGCGCGGTTGGGAGCGTCCGACGCTTCAAAAGTCGGCGACGGCATCGAACTCGACGCAATCGCGGCAACGGTCGTTGGCGGCACGGCTTTGACCGGCGGACGCGCCACCATTATTGGAACAGTCATCGGCGCGTTGATTATGCAAATTATCACGACGAGTTTTAATATGAACGGGATTAAATTTTCGTATTCGCTCGTCATCAAAGCGGCGATTATTTTGCTCGCAGTTTATATTCAACGCCCGAAAATGAATTAAATATGGACGCTTTAGACAGAAAATTTACAGGGATAAAAAGGATAGACAGGGATAAAATAAAAAATCCCCCGCATCCTCTATATTCCCGTAAATTTCTTTCCTTTATTTCTCTGTGGTTTATTTTTCTTACATTTCAAACTTCAGCGCAGACTTACACAAATCCGGTAATTCCCGGTGATTTTCCAGACCCGTCGGTGATTCGCGTCGGCGAAGACTTTTATGCAACGGCAACAACCGGCGGTTGGTCGCCACATTTTCCGATTCTGCATTCAAAGGATTTAGTCAATTGGAAAATCGTCGGTGCGGTTTTCGATAAAACTCCGTCGTGGACAAAGGGCGATTTTTGGGCACCGGAGATAGTCGAAGACAAAGGCAGATTTTTTGTTTATTACACGGCGCGGCGCGATGACGGCAAAGGAAAAAAAGGAACGCTCTGCGTCGCCGTTGCTGTCGCCGATAAACCGACCGGACCATATACCGACAAAGGTGCGCTCGTCTGTCAGGCGATAGGTTCGCTCGACGCGGATTTTGTGCGCGATGAAAACGGCAAACCGTTTTTAATCTGGAAAGAAGACGGCAACGACCGCGGGCAACCGACATGGCTTTACGCGCAAGGTTTGGACGAAAATGGAACGAAACTTCTCGGCAAACCGAAAAAACTTTTCCGCAACACCGAACCGTGGGAAAAGCACGTAATAGAAGGCGCGTATATTCTGTGGCGCGACGGCTGGTTTTATCTGTTTTATTCGGGAAACGCTTGTTGTGGTCGCTCGTGCGATTACGCGCTCGGCGTGGCGCGTTCAAAAACACTTTTAGGAACTTGGGAGAAAAACCCAAAAAATCCGATTCTGCCGGCAAACGAAACGTGGCAATGTCCCGGACACGGCAGCATTGTAGATACACCGGACGGACGTTTCTTTTTGCTCTATCACGCTTACGGTAAAGGCTCGGAAGCATTCAGCATCGGGCGCGAGGCTCTGCTCGACGAAGTAAAATTTACGAATGGCTGGGCGACAATCAATGACGGCAAAGGCTCATCGAAAACTGCCGATGTTCCATTTAAAAATACAAAACAGCAATCAATTTTTTCATTGACAAGCGACGAGTTTAATCAAAACTTTCTTGCGTCGATATGGAGTCAGCCGCTTTTTTATGATGCGACGGCACAAATCAAAGACGGTTTTGTAACGCTTGCGCCGACGGAAAAACAACTTTCGATTGAAAAAATACCGGAAATTGTGCTGGCGGAACGCACGGTTGCGGGAACTTATACGGCAACGACGCGGATTGATTTTGCAAAAATCGGAGGCGACGAGTTTGCCGGAATTTCCGCCTACAGTTGGCGCAGAAACGCCGTCGGCATCAGTCTGGGAAACGGAAAAATTTTTAGTTGGCGACGCGAAGAAGGAAAACAAACGGAAGGTGCAAGCGTTAGTTTGCCGAAAAACGAAACGGCAATTTTTCTGAAAATCAAAGCACAGGATGGCGAAATTTTTAATTTTGCATACAGCGCGGACGGCGAAAATTGGGTTTCCCTTGGCGATAAAATCAGTTTCGGCAATCTCGAAGGCGCACGAATCGCGCTCATCTATAACGGCAAAACGACGATTGCCGGAACGCGTTTCGATTGGCTGCACGTCGAGAAATAATAAAATTTAATCGTTCCTTATAGGTTTAATTCCCCGTAGCTCTGCTACGGAAATAAGGAAAAATAAAAATTCCGACTCAATACCTCGCGGCTCTGCCGCGCGGAAAATTTATTGACGAAATTTGCGATTTAGAAAAATATGGAACAAGCCCCGACGATACACGATATAACAGAAACGCAGGAACGCACTGTTCGCGCACGTTTTGGCTCGTTTGTCCAAAAGCAAGGTGCGCTTGTGTTGCTCGTGCTGGTCTGCATAATCGCTACGGCGCGTTACGAGGCATTTCTCACGCCGGAAAATCTTTTAAATGTTTTGCGGCAAAATTCGATGCTCGGCATTATCGCCGTCGGAATGACGTTTGTAATTTTGACGGGCGGCATTGATTTGTCAGTTGGTTCGCTACTCGTGGTGGCGGGCGTAACGGCGGCGTTTCTCGCTCCGCAAGGCTTATTCATTGCGCTGATTGCGGCGGTTGCGGCAACAACTGTGCTGGGATTTATCAACGGTTTGATTATTGCTAAAGCGCGGATTCAGCCGTTTATCGTAACTCTCGGAATGATGATTGCGGCGCGTGGCTTGGTTCTCGCCGTAACGGACGAGAAAAACGTGCGCGTTCCAACGACAGCGACGGATTTCTCGTGGCTCGGACAAGGCGAATTGTTCGGTTTTCTGCCCGTGCCGATTTTGATTTTAATTGTTGCTTACGCCGTTTTTTGGTTGGTTTTGAATTATACACGGTTCGGGCGGCACGTTTTCGCCGTCGGCGATAATGACGAAGCGGCGCGTCTGATGGGATTGAATATCAATCGCGTAACGATTCTGGTTTATGCCATCAGCGGATTACTTGCGGGACTGGCGGGCGTGATTTTGGCATCGCGTCTGAATACCGGCTCGCCCGTCGAAGGTGTCGGGCGCGAACTCGATGCAATCGCGGCGGTCGTTGTCGGCGGAACGCTTTTGACTGGCGGTAAAGGCAGTCTGATTTCGACGCTTTACGGCGTTCTGCTGCTCGGCGTGATTTTTAATATCTTTAATCTCGAAGGACAAATCAGTCCGTGGTGGCAGCTTGTTTTGCGCGGCGCGATTTTGCTTGCGGTCGTCGTTATGCAAAATCGGCTGACGAAAGTTAATTAATTTTTTTTGATATGCGATTCGACAAAACGGAAATCGAACATTTTACAAACGAAGTAATGCGCGACGGCTTCTGCATTTTGCGCGAACATTTTCCAAAACAGACACTTGTTCGATGGCGCGAAGCGTTTTCGCCGCTTTTGGAAACGCACATTGAAAATCAAGGAAAACTCGAAAATCGCGGGACGGCGCGTTATTATTTAACTCTGCCGTTTGAAAATATGTTTGCCGATGAAAAGATTTTTGCCGACGCGGACATCTTAAAAATTGTCGAAAATCTGGTCGGCGCAGATTTTGTGATGTGTCAGATGGCAACCGATACGCCGCTTTTCGGCTCTGAATATCAGGAAATTCACCGTGATGCGCCGCCGCTTTTTCCCGAACTCGGAGCGGAAACTCCGGCGTTTCAACTCGCCGTCAATTTTCCGTTGGTTGACGTTACAAAAGAAAACGGCGCGTTTGAAGTCGTGCGCGGAACACATCTTTTAACAAAGCCGGAAGGCTTGCGATTGATTGAAACAGGCGCAAAGGAAATCGAACCGCTTTTGATGAATGTGGGCGACGTGATGATTCGGGATGTGCGCGGACTGCATCGCGGAACGCCGAATAAAACCGATGAGCCGCGTCCGATGTGCGTTATCGGTTACAGCCGCAAATGGCTTTTTCGCCCGGAAGTTTCAATCACTATTCCGAAATCCGTCTGGAAAAATTTGTCGCCGGTTTCACAAAAAATGCTACGCTTTAATCGAATCGTCGAAACGCCGGAACATTCGGCGACAGAGGAAATTTATCAATCTTTCGCCTATTAAAAAAGTTCGATTCAAATTAAATGTTTTTACAAATTGCAAAAATTCCGTTGGTTCTAATTTTGTTGATGGCGACGCTTAACGCTCAACAGCCGACTCCAACGCTGCCGGTCGTTGCGGGAAAATCTTATTCGTCGCTCGAACGCGAGCGACCTTCGACGTTCGCGCCGCAGTTTCCCTCGCCCGTAACTTTTACGGATATTTCGGCACAGACCGGCATCAATTTTCGACATTACGCTTCGCCGACGAGTATCAAATATCTGCCCGAAACGATGGGCGCAGGCGTTGGTTTGATTGATTATGATAACGACGGACGGCTCGACATTTTTTTTACCAACGGAGCGCAAATTCTCGACCCGATGCCGAAAGGCAAAGCGATGGAAAAAACCGACGCAAAATTTTGGAATCGGCTTTATCATCAAAAAGCGGATGGCACTTTTGAAGACGTAACCGAAAAAGCAGGCGTAAAAGGCGAAGGCTACGCTTACGGCATTGCCGTCGGCGATTATGACCGCGACGGTTTTCAGGATTTATTCGTAACGCGCTACGGCGGCGCGACTCTTTACCGCAACAACGGCAACGGAATTTTTACGGATGTAACGAAAAAACTCGGCATAAATCTTGACGGCTGGGCGACTTCAGCCGGATTTTTCGATTATGACAAAGACGGGCGGCTCGATATTTTCGTTGCACGTTACGCTCAGTGGGATTTTGAAAAGGGCAGTATTTTTTGCGGAGATATGCGTCCAGGCTATCGCGCTTATTGTCATCCCGACAATTTCAAACCTTCAACCGATGTTCTGCTTCATCAAAAAGCGGACGGCACTTTTGAGGACGTGAGCGAACGGGCGAAAATTACCGAATCGAAAGGCAAGGCGTTGGGCGTAGCGTTTGCCGATTTCGACGACGACGGCTGGACGGACGTTTTCGTTGCCAACGACAACATCGAACAACAGCTTTTTCGTAACAAAGGCGACGGAACTTTTGAGGAATTGGCTTTGCCTTCGGGTGTGGCATTTGACGAAAAAGGCAGGCGTTTCGCGGGAATGGGAATTGACGTTGCCGATTACGACGGCGACGGCAAGCCGGACGTAATTATCACCGCGCTTTCCAACGAAACTTATCCGCTTTATCGCAATATGGGCGATTGGCTTTTCGATTACGTTACGCAATCGTCGGGTGTCGCGCAAATTTCGATTCTCGGCGCGGGTTGGGGAATAAAATTCATTGACGCGGACAACGACGGACGGCGTGATGTTTTCGTCGCGCAAAGCCACGTTCTCGATACGATTGAAAAAACGTCTTCTTTTTTGAAATACAAACAAACGCCGCTTTTAATGCGAAATACGGAGAAAGGTTTTCAAAACATATCGTTTGCGGCAGGCGAGATTTTCAAAACCGATTTAGCGGCACGCGGAATGGCGGTAGGCGATTTGGACAACGACGGCGACACCGACATCGTAATTTCGCAAACCGACGGAACGCCGATTATTTTGCAAAACAACGGCACGAAAAATCACTGGCTCGGATTGGATTTGCACAGCGACAAATCCGCCCCGAACGGGGAAGGAGCAAGAGTAATCGTTACCGCTGAAACGGGAAAGAAACAGATTTTCGACGCAACCGGCGCGGGCAGTTATCTTTCGGCAAATGATTTGCGCGTTTTAGTCGGCTTGGGCGAAACGGCAAAAGTAAAATCTGTCGAGATTAGATGGTCAAGCAGCAAAATTCAGACAATTGAAAATCCCGTGACTAATAAATATCTGGTGGTCAAAGAAAAATGAAAAAGTTGACTTTTCTTGCATTTTTAATTTTCACTTCAACAGTAAAATAGGTCTTTCTTATAAAAAATTGAAAGTTTTCAATGCTATAAGGACAAACAAGAGGGAAGGTGCGAAATTGCCCCACAAGGCTCATTTTTTTAGACCTGTTATTTTCGTTTTATATTTACACTCTGGCAGTTATCTGATAATTTCATCTTCAAACCACAATTTTAGTTAATCTTTTGCCGGATTATTTCCGTTTCTACCCTTTTTCGGAAATTCTTTTGGCGTAACTTTTGGAGATGAAAAATGAAAGTTTTGTATCCTGATTTTCAGGCACATTACGAATATGAGGAATTGGTTGAGCCTTTCTATTTACAGTCCGAAGAAATTGAATTTATTAATCGCTTTCGTGGAGATGCCAATCGGCAAATGGTAGCGGTTTTGTTGAAATCACTTGAGCATTTAGGATATTTTCCAAGTTCATTAGACGAAATTCCGCTTGAAATCAGAATTTTTATTGTTCACCAACTGAATTCTTTGTGGGATTCTACCGAAGAGTATGGTTGGGAGAGCGGAACCAGAGACCGTCATCTGTCAGAAATTCGTGAGTTTTTAGGCTGGACTTTTTTGACACCCGGCAAACGTCAGGAACTCATACAATGGATTGGCGAGGTTGCCTTTCAAAATGTTGGTAACGAAGAAGAACTGAGAAACTCTGTTTATTGTTATCTGAAAAAGGAAAAGATCGAACTTTTAGCCGAAAATGAACTCCTTCGCCTTATCAATTCTACTTGGTACTAATGCTTACAAAATCTTTACCAACAAATATGTTCTCGTCTTTCTACAGAAACTCAAGCAAAAATGGATGTCCTCTTAATCGTCCGCGAGGAGGAAAACTTAACCGATTTTGAAAAGTTGAAAACTTCATACGCCAAACCGGGCATTAATAATCTTGTCAAAGAAGTCAAAAAGTTACAGATATTGCGGACAGTTCAATTGGCTGAAAATTATATCATTGGAGTTCCGCCAAAGATTTTGCGTTTACTGAGTCAGCGGGCAAGAAACGAAAAAGCTGGGGAGATGAGAAATCATCCGCCGGCAGTGCGTTACAGTTTGATGGCTTGTTTTCTAAAGACCCGCCAAGCCGAAATAATTGATGACATTGTGCAGATGCTCTTGTTGTTATTGAGAAAGTTAGACCGCCAAACCGAAAAACAGATTGAACGGGAAAGTCTGCGGGATTTTAAGTTGGTCGAAGGCAAGCATCAGATTTTGTATCGGGTTGCCAAAGCGGTTATAGCTGACCCAAATGGAACTGTTAATGAGGTTATTTTTCCGATGGTCAAAGAAGAAACTTTTCGGGATTTGGTCATTGAAGCGGAATCAAATGGAGTTAAATATGAACAAAAACAGATTGGTTTTTTGAAAAATAAATATCTCCGACATTACCGCCAAGCCTTACCTTTAATCTTGAATAATGTGGAGTTTAGCAGTAGCAATCGTCAACAGCCTGTCCTCAAAGCCTGACAGTTGATCAAACAGTATTTCGGGACAAGTTATCAATATTTCCCCGAAGAAGTTCCCTTGTAAGTCATTCCAAATGCTTGGAAGCAGACGGTTTTAGAGAAAAAAGATGATGAAATAAAGGTCAATCGCAAGTCTTACGAATTGTGCATTTTGCAGAAATTAGAAAAGACTCTTAAATGTAAGGAAGTGTGGGTGGTCGGAGCAGGAGCCTTTCAGAACCCGAATGATGATTTGCCGAATGATTGGCAAAATGAAACTCGCCGTTTAGAGTATTATCAAAGTTTGGCACAACCAACCAAAGCCGAAGTTTTTAGTTCATCACTCAAGAAACGTCTAACTGATTCTCTGACTTCGTTTAATCAAACTTTACCAAACAATCTGTCAGTCAAAACGTATCTCCCGAATCAGCATTCGGACGAGGGGTTGTTTGCTTTGGAAAGACTCGAAGCCCAACCTCTGCCAACCAATATCGAAAAATTAAAAGAATTCGTGAATGATAAATGCGTTTTAGATTTGTTGGATGTCTTTTTGGAAGCCGACAACTTGGCGGATTTTACCAAGTATTTTCGCCATTCAGGAACAAAACAAGTTCGCTCACAAGAGCAATTACGTCCGCTGATTTTGCTTGATTTATTTGCCGAAGGAACAAATACCGGCATCAAACGCATCGCCCAAGCGAATCATTTTTACAAATACGATGAATTACTCTATGTCCGCAAACATTATTTTTCGCCCGAAGCTCTGCGGACGGCAAATGTGGCGGTAGTCAATAAAATACTGGAACTGCGAAATCCGCATTTGTGGGGCAAGAGCAATGCTTGTGTATCTGATGGCAAAAGATTTGAAGGTTGGCAACAAAATCTGCTGTCCGAATGGCGAAACCGTTACAAAGGCAACGGAATCCTGATTTCTTGGCACGTCCAGACCAATGCTATCTGTCTCTATTCGCAACTTCGTTCGTTTTCTTCGTCGGAAGTCGCCGCGATGATTGAGGGTTTGATTCGGCATGATACCGAAATGCGAGTCGAAAAGAATTTTGTTGATTCGCATGGACAATCGGAAGTTGCTTTTGCCTTTTGTAAGTTGTTGGGATTTCAACTGATGCCGCGACTGAAACGCATCAAATACGAAAAACTTTATCTTTGCGAAAAAGGAACAGAAAGCAGTTTTCCCAATCTGAAAGATGTTTTGACTCGCCCCATTCGCTGGCAACTGATTGAAAATCAATATGATGAGATGATCAAACACGCTGTCGCTCTCAAACTCGGCACTGCTTCGGCAGAAGCTATTCTGCGACGTTTCAACTCCGAAAATAAAACTCACACTACTTACAAAGCCTTGATCGAACTGGGCAAAGTCGAGTAAACTATCTTTTTGTGTGAATACCTGTCGGACATCAAACCGCGCTATGAAATCAACGAAGGCTTAAATGTCGTCGAGCGTTGGAACGGAGTTAATGATTTTATCCGCTACGGCAGACAAGGTGTTTTTGCTTCAAATAACCACGAAGACCAAGAAATTTCGACCTTTTCACTGGGACTGTTGCAAAACTGCCTGATGCTCATCAAAACGCTTCCGGTAGAACAAGTCATCAAAGAAGAAAACTTCTTGGAAAAGTTAAATGTTGAGGATTTACGCGCCTTGTCGCCACTTTTCTACGAGCATATCAATCCCTACGGAGTCTTTGAAATTGATGTCAATCGCCCATCATTTCTCAAGCGGGAGGTGCTGTAAATGCCAAAACAAATATTAGAAGAAACATTTGATTACAATGAGTTAAGCGAAACCGAATGGGCGAAAATCCGCGAACAAAGACTGAATCCGAAAGAAGTAGCCAAACGAATTGTCCGAATCCTCAAGCCAAACCGTCCTGATTATCATTATCTTAAAAAAGTGTTTCAGCATAGTCGTGAATTGTTGGACATTACACCCGAAAAAGCCCGTAAACGCTTGCCGGAATTATTGACCGATACAGAGTTGATTACTTTTTACGAAGCAGTTTGGAATGCAAAAAATACAAACCATTTAGTGATGATCAAACTCTTGATATATACCGGAATCCGTAACGCTGAACTGACTAATGTCCAAAATAAATATGTTGATTTGACCAATTGCACGGTCAGCATCGAACAAGGCAAAGGCAAGAAAGACCGTTACGTTTTATTTCCAATGTCATTTCGCGGAGAACTGGCTCAATACATTGAAAAACAAAAACTTAATGGAGCAAAGTTTTTATTTGAAAGTAATCGTCTAGGAGCCTTTTCAACCAGAAGAATCCGACAAATCATTAAGGAATATTCTGACCAATCAGGTATCGAAAAACGAATCTATCCACATCTGTTCCGGCATCAAATCATTACTTATCTGACTAGAAAAGGCATTATTAGCCCGAAATTACAACTTTTAAGCGGACATTCAGAGGAAAAAAGTTTGGCAATATATCGTGACTTAGCTTTGTGGGATGTGGCAGAAGAATACGAATCAGCAATGGAGAAATTCCCGGTCAAGTAGCTTGTGAGGCAATTTCGCAGCTTCCCTCTCGCTTGTCCTTTTTACACGCCGCTTTCTTTTTTTTAACATATGATATGTGAATCAGTAGTAGAAATTTGGTAAAAACAAGGCAAATGTCAGTTTACCTAAACATTGAATTACAAAAACCTTGGTTGAACGAACCGAACTTGCTCTTTGAATATCAGTTTATCAATTAACCATTTGAATCAACTTTCCATTGATTGCCTAAAATGCAAAACAGTTTGATTAAATTTTTCTGTTTCATACTTCGTCTTACCTTTCTTGGGGTTCTTAATTGGTTTAAGCAGGCGGATTTACCATTCTTTCACCGCCACTGTAAATTTTTCATAAGGGTAAGGTTATCACCAAATAAGATAATTAAGCAGGCAAGCAAAAGTATTGTAATATAATAAC
>JANOXW010000678.1:0-8652 GCA_031418635.1 Acidobacteriota bacterium | reverse complement strand
CCTTTACCAAAACTTTTGCGATGGTCGGCGCAAGCATCATCGCCGTTACACTCGTGCCGATTCTCTGCACATATTTTTTAGGCGGAAAAATTCGCTCTGAGCAATCAAATCCGCTGATGAATTTTCTCCAACGGCTTTATAAACCCGCATTGTTTTGGGCTTTGAGTCATAAAATCATCACGGTTGCCATCGCGTTTGTTTTATTTGGCGGCGCGGTTTTTCTCGCGTCGGGCATCGGCAGGGAATTTATGCCGCCTTTGAATGAAGGCGATTTGATGTATATGCCGATTACCGATCCGGCGATTTCGATTGATGAAGCTCTGAAACTGATGAAACAAGAGGACGAGATTTTAAAGACTTTCCCCGAAGTCGAATGGGCGGTTGCCAAAGCCGGACGCGCCGACACTTCAACCGATCCCGCGCCCGTCAATATGACGGAAACCATCGTTCATCTCAAACCGCAAGAACAGTGGCGCGACGGAATGACACGCGAAAAACTGATTGCGGAAATGGATGCCAAACTCAAATTGCCGGGCGTTACAAACATTTGGACACAGCCGATTATTAACCGCATTGATATGTTGACGACGGGAATTCGCTCGCAGGTCGGCATCAAGATTTTCGGCAGCGATTTGAAAAAACTCGAAGAAGTTTCGCGGCAGATTGCCGAAGTCGTCAAAACCGTGCCGGGCGGCGTTGACGTTTATCCCGAACAGATTACCGGCACGCCCTATATTGATATTGACATCAATCGTCAAGCGGCGGCGCGTTACGGGATTGATGTCGGGATGATTCAGGAAGTAATCGAAAAAGGCATCGGCGAGACGAATCTTTCGGTAACAATCGAAGGTCGTCAACGCTTTCCGGTGCGTGTCCGTTACGCTCCCGAATTTCGCCAAAGTCCCGAAGCCATCGGACAACTGCCGATTGTCATGGCAAGCGGAATGACGATTCCTTTAGCGCAAGTCGCTGATATTCGCACCGTCGAGGGCGCGTCAATGATTTCGAGCGAAAACGGTCTGTTGCGCGGATTGGTTTTGCTCAACGTGCGCGGACGCGATGTCGGCTCGTTTGTGGACGAAGCGAATCAGGTAATAATTAATCAAGTCCAACTTCCCGCCGGTTATTACATCGCTTGGAGCGGTCAATACGAAAATCAGCAACGCGCCCGACAAACATTGATGATTGTCGTTCCCGTCGTGCTGATTGTTATTTTCGGCTTGCTGTTTATGACCTATAATTCCGCGCTCGAAGCGGCGCACGTTTTACTTGCTGTGCCGTTTGCTTTAACCGGCGGCGTTTATCTTTTGTGGTTTTTAAATTATAACTTTTCGGTCGCCGTGTGGGTTGGTTTTATCGCGCTGTTCGGAACGGCGGTGCAGACAGGAATGGTGATGGTTATTTACTTGGAAGAAGCCGTTGCCAAAAAGAAAAAGGAACTAGGTTATCTCGATAAAAAATCTTTGCGCGAAGCCGTTATCGAAGGCGCGTTGCTTCGTCTGCGCCCGAAAGTGATGACCGTTTCAACCGTCGTCGCCGGACTTTTGCCGATTATGTGGAGTTCGAGCGCGGGTTCGGAAGTTATGAAACCGCTTGCCACGCCCGTTTTAGGCGGAATGGTTTCGAGTCTTTTGCACGTTTTAATCGTAACGCCCGTGATTTTTTATTGGCTCCGCGAAAGAGAGTTGCGGAAACAGGAGGAAACCGATGGATTACAATAAATTCATATCATTTGCGTTGCTGATTCTGATTTTGCTCCATCCTTTAACATTTGCTTGGGCGCAAAGTGCCGGAATTAGAAGTCCTGACATTTCGGCTTTGACGACAAAATATCTCGACCAAACTGATGGAATGTCGGCGGACAAAGCCGTTGCTATTGCGCTTGCCAATAACGACGAACTCGCGGCGGCGCGAACGGAGATCGAAGCGGCGCGGGGTTTGGTCAAACAAGCGCGGTTGCGTCCTAATCCGCACGTTGAGCTTAGCCGTCAGGAACAAATCGGTGGCGCGGACAATGATACGATAATTGCAGGAAGTTTGCCGCTTGAACTCGGTGGACGGCGGCGGACGCGCATCAATGTCGCCGAAGCCGAATTAGCTGTCCGCGAAAAAGAGGTTGCCAATCGTGAGCGTCTGTTAGCAGCCGAAGTCCGCGCCAAATTCGGCGCGGCTTTGGCAAACAAACTCAAACTGAAACTGATCGAAGATTTATTGGCGACTGCCGTTAATAGTTTTCAACTCGTCCAGTCTCGCGTAACCGAAGGCAAAACCGCGCCACTCGAAGAAAATATGACACTCGTCGAAGTCAATCGCTTGCGCTCGGTGCGCGAAACCGAAGCCGGCAACACCGAAATTTCGTTGCTCGAACTTCGCAACTTGCTCGGCATGAAACCGGAGGAATCGTTGCGGCTTGACGGCGATTTCAAAGACTTACTCGCGCCTGTCTCAACGGTTTTTGAAGCCACGCAACAAGCTCTGCAAACGCGCCCTGATTTATTGGCGATGAAATTTTTGGAAAGGCTCGCCGCCGCAAATATCGAACAGGCACGCGCCGGCGGACGCATTGACGCAAGTCTTTCGGCAGGCTACGGACGCAACAGTTTCGGATTTCCCGTCAACGGCATTACCAACACCGGCGCGTTGCGTCCCGTGCAGGATGTTTTTCATTCATTCAAATTCGGCATAACGCTTGAAATTCCTGTCCGCAACCGCAATCAAGGCGCGATTGAAGCCACCGTTGCCAATTCCGAAGCCGCTTCAAAGCGGTTTGAATTTGCCGAATTGACCGTCCGCCGCGAAGTCGCCACTGCTTTCACGCGCTACAAAAGTGCGGCTCGTGCGATGGAGATTTTCCGCGTCGGCGTGCGCGACCAAGCCAATATAAATTTGGATGTCGTGCGCCAAACTTACGAACTCGGAGCGCGAAATTTGATTGATTATTTGGTTGAGGAGCGCCACTTTATCGAACTCGAAAACGAATTTATTGACGCGCAACTTGCTGTTTACAGGGCGCGAGTGGAAATTTTGCAGGCGACCAACGCGCCGGAGTTAATTACAAAATGAACGAAGAAAAAGATTTCAATTTACAAGCAGAAAATATTTCGGAAACAGAAAAAAAGCGGGCGAATTTTTGGAAACAATTGGCACAACCGCGTTTTATTGCGCCGGCAATTTTGGCATTAGCTTTAGTTATTTTTGCCGTTATTTATTTGCTTGCAAACCGCAACAGTCAGGCAAATCGGGTTGTCCCCGCGCCGCGCAACGTCAGTTTCGGGCAGGATGACGCAAACGATGATGCTTCTAATTTGTCCGCTGAACAGACTTTGACGCTTGCGCCCGAACAAATCGAACAAATCAAACTCGAAACCGAAACGGTTGGCGAAACGCTTTCGGCGGAAGTCGCGGGCGCAACCTCAACCGGCGTTGTGCAGGCAAACGCTTACGCGGAAACGCCCGTTATTTCTTTAGTCGGCGGAGTTGTTCGGAATGTTTCGGCAGAACTTGGCGAATTTGTCCGCCAAGGCGAAACAATCGCTGTCGTTTTTAGCAACGAACTCGCCACTACGGAATCAAATTATCTGACGATGATTGCCGAACTTGACGAAGCCGCCAAACGCTATGACCGTGCCCTGAAATTAACCGCCATCGCGCCGGAAAGCCGCACAGAACTTGACCAAGCAACCGCCGCCGTCCAAATCGCCGAAGCCGAATTTGCCGAACATCTAAGCGATTACAAACGGACGGAAAGACTGATTGAAATCGGCGCGGCAAGCCGTCAGGATTTTGAGATGGCGCGAACCAAACACGAAACCGCACAAGCAAAACTCGACGAAGCAAACAAGCGTCTGGAAAGAGCAAAAAAGCTCTTAAACATCAATCCGCAACGCCGCGCTGAACTCGACGCGGCTCTGACGCAAAAGCGCACAACCGAAGCCAAAGCCGATGCCGAACGGCAAAAGTTGTTGGTTTTCGGTCTTTCGCCGCAACAAGTAAATCAAATAAAACAGACGCGCCGTGTCAGTTCGGGTTTGCCGATTCAATCGCCTGTTGCGGGAACGGTAACGGCGAGAATCGTTAATTCGGGCGAGATAATTCAGGCAAATAAAGAGTTGTTCAAAATTACCAATCTCGGAACAGTTTGGGTAATTGCCGAAGTTTATGAAAAAGATTTGCCGCAAATCCGCACGGGAAGCGGCGCAACCGTAACGAGCGACGCTTATTCGGACAGAGTTTTTCGTGGAAAAGTTACATACATTGACCCGAATTTTAATCAGACGACACGGACGGCGCAAGTGCGTGTCGAACTTGAAAATCCGGGACAGATTTTCAAAGTCGGGCAATATGTCAATGTCGCTTTCGGCTCACTCGGAACAGCGGAACGCACCGCGCCGATTGTTCCATCGTCCGCCGTGCAAACCGTCAACAATCAAAAGATTGTCTTTCTTACCACCGATAAACCGAATGTCTTTTTATTAAAACAAGTGCGTTTAGGCACGGAAACAAACGGACGATATATCGTGCTGGAAGGCGTGAATGTTGGCGATAAAGTTGTTATCAACGGCAGTTTTCTGCTCCGCGCTGAATGGATCAAACAACATCCCGCCGGTCAATAAAACCAGACTCTGAAATCAGTTTCGTGGGCAAAGTTAGACGACCGTTGCAAATGGATTAAGTATCAGTTGGATTTACTGATTTTTTGCAACAGTTGTTTTGATAAAGAGTGCAACCAGACAGAAACAAAATTAAGATTTCCCCGCTAATTATTTTTGTGTCATATTGTCAATTTTTGTGAGAAAATAATTTATGTGCAACACTATTTCGAGGAAGAATAAAAAATGAAAAAATTTCTTGCAGTCGTCAAACACGAATACAAAAAAATAGTTTTGAAGTGGACGTTTTTGATCGCCACGTTGCTTTTTCCAGTTTTGGCGGCGGCATTTGCGGTTGTTCCCGCGTTGCTTTTTTCCATCAAAGGCGAACCGACGCGGCTGGTTATTGTTGATCAATCGGGAAAAGTTGCGGTGCGGGTGAAGGAAAATCTGTTAAGCGAGAAAAAGCCGAAAGAGCCGTCGCGCGACGAGGTGATGAAAGATTTGACGGCTTCGCGTGAGGAGCAGATGAAGAAAAGCGCGAAACAACTTGGCGGGACATTTGTTTTTGAGAATTACAACGAAAGCGGAAAATCGCTTGAACAAATTCGTAGTGAATTGAACGGAAAAATTACCGCCAAAGAACTCGACGCTTATCTGATAATTCCGCAGAATTTTGAAGCGGCTGAGGCGAAATATGAATTTTTCTCGCGCAAGGCAGGCGATTTCGTAACCAACAATACTTTGAAAGACGCGCTTAACGAAGCCGTGCGCTCACAACGACTTGCAGATGCAAATATCAGCGAAGCGCAACTTAAAGACTTGAGCAAAGATGTTGATTTAGCGGTTAAAAAAGTTGATGAGCGCGGCGATGAGAAAGATTCGGACAGCAGTTTTATCGCGGCTTTTATCGTCGGTATGATGATTTATCTGACGCTGATTATTTACGGACAGCAGATTTTAGCGGCGGTCATTGAAGAAAAAGAAACGCGCATCGCCGAGATTCTTTTTTCGTCAGCGAAACCGTTTGAATTGATGATGGGCAAACTCGTCGGTGTTGGACTGGCGGGTTTGACACAACTGGCGATTTGGATAATTTCGGTATTAGCTCTCGGCGGAATTGGGTTGGCAACTTTCAGCGCAATGGATATGAATTTTTCTATTCCTGACATCTCATTTCTGACGATTATTTATTTTTTCATTTTCTTTATATTAGGATTTTTTATCTACGCGACGATTTACGCGCTTATCGGTGCGATGGTTACGACAGTTCAGGAAGGCGGACAATTTGCGATACTTCCGATAATGTTTTTGGTCATCGGATTTTATATGAGTTTGACAGTTATCCGCGACCCGAATTCGAGCGTTTCGTTTTGGGTTTCAATCGCGCCTTTCCTTGCGCCGATTACGATGCCCGTGCGGATTTTGGCGGAAACGCCTCCGTTTTGGCAGATTGGCGTTTCGATTGTGCTAAACGGCTTGATGATTACTTTTTTAGTTTGGCTGGCGGCGCGAGTTTATCGCGTCGGAATGTTGATGACGGGCAAACGCGCGACGATTCCCGAAGTTTGGAAGTGGATTCGGCAAGCGTAGAATTTTTTTTATGGCGGCAAAATTTGACTATTCGCTTGATTTTAAAAATCTCGACCTTCGCAAAAATCCTGACCTTTATCGCGTGGGTAAAGGTGAACAAGGCGTTTTGATGGTTGAGCCTTATCGCACTGAAATTGTTCAGCATTGGCGGTTTAGAACGCCCGAAATCGCTAAAGAATCGAGTGCTAAAATCTACGAAATCTTTCTCGAATATAAACGGCAGAAGGATTTTGTCGGAATGGACATGGCGCGGAAGTTTCTACAAATGGGAATTACGAGGGCGAGGCGATACGCCAACCATAAATCGGGGCGCAAATACAAAAAAGGCACAAAGGAAATTTTGCCGATTGAGGAAGATTTGGAGAAAGCCAAATCTGCTAAAATTTTTTCGGAGAAATATTATTTGGTAAAAAACGACGAAGTTTATCAAGCGATGATGAAAGAGCATAAAGAAAAATACGAAAATGGAGATTGAGATCAAGAAAAAATTAATTGAAACGAGATTTGCAAAAATTTCTTGCATTTGTGCAAGTATTTGGTTTATTCTCATTCTATAAGAAATTTGCAAAAGGAGAATTACAACTATGAACAGACACATTTTCGGATTTATACTTTTTAGTATGATTGTCGGCACGAGTGCCATTGTCTATGGCTTTTTCTTTGCGCCGTTGGCAAAGATTCAGCCGGTTTATGTTTTTGAGAGCCAACCTGAAAAACGGGAATCTTGTCGCCGGGAAAGATTTGAACGAATTGAACGCAGCGAAATCAAGGCGACGGTCGTGCAAGCCGTTTTAGACCAAAATACCAATCAATTGGATATGGATATTTTTCTAAAGCGCATCAACGGTTCAAACGACGAGGTTACTGTATGGCTTAATTTCTTTGTCAAAGACGGCGCAAAAACCCGTTATTTGACAACCGAAAAAGTTTTCCTGATGACGGAGTTTAGTATTGATGATACTTCGATAAACAATCTAACCTTGTCTTACGATTGGCTGGATGATGTAAAATCACGTGAAAATCTTTATGTCGTTCCGCAAACAATCAAAGGCGCGGAGAATTACGAAAAATTCACGCCGTCCTTTGATGAAGCCAACGCACTGCCGGTTACAGTTGTTCCTAATGACTAATTTTTTAGTTGGCAAACATAATTGAAAAAGCTGCTTTCGGGCGGCTTTTTTTTGCAAGTTATCCGTTTCGATTCGTTCAACTAAGCAAACAGGAAGTTATTTTACAAATTTATCGGAGGAATTATGAAAAAAATGTCTGTAAATTCTCGGTTATTAGTCATCGGTTTGGTTGTTTCTTTGCTCGTGTCGGCTTGTAGTTTAGTCACCAAGCAAGAATCGCCATCGAATTCAAATGTAAGTTCTAAAGAATCGTCAACTACGTCGTCAAATACGATGTCATCTGCCCCAGCTCCAACGACGAATAATAAAGGCTTAGATTCTGAGAATGATTCGACAAGCGGCGAAAAATACGCCGAGATTGACGAAAATCCGTTTCTCGAAACTTCGCGTGCGCCGCTTTCGACATTTTCGATTGACGTTGACACGGCTTCTTACGCCAATGTGCGTCGTTATTTGAACGATGGAAGTTTGCCGCCGAAAGATGCGGTTCGCATCGAGGAACTTATCAATTATTTTGAATACGATTATCCAACGCCGGTTGGCGATGTGCCGTTTTCGGTTACGACGGAACTTGCGACTGCGCCTTGGAATCCGAAACATCGCATCGTTTCCATCGGTTTGCAAGGCAAAAAGGTTGCGCTTGATAATGTGCCGCCGTCGAATCTCGTATTTCTGCTAGACGTTTCGGGTTCGATGAATGATGCGCGAAAACTTCCGCTTTTGAAAGACGCTTTGCGGATTTTGGTCAATCAATTATCAAGCAAAGATAAAGTCGCCATCGTCGTTTATGCGGGCAACAGCGGCTTAGTTTTGCCTTCGACAGCGGCGGACAACAAGGGTGAAATTTTGAATGCGCTGAACAATCTGAACGCGGGCGGTTCGACCAACGGCGGGCAGGGAATTCAGCTTGCTTATAAAGTCGCGCAGGATAATTTTATCGCCAACGGCAACAATCGCGTCATTTTGGCAACCGACGGCGACTTTAATGTCGGGCTGAAAAGCGATGATGAACTTGTCAGAATGATTGAACATAATCGCACCAGCGGTATTTTTCTGTCCGTGTTAGGTTTCGGCAGCGGCAATACCAATGATTCGATGATGGAAAAACTCGCTGACAAAGGCAACGGCAATTACGCTTATATTGATTCGCAGGAAGAAGCACGAAAGGCTCTCGGTTCGCAAGTTGCGGGAACGCTTTATGCAATTGCCAAAGATGTCAAAATCCAAGTCGAATTCAATCCGGCGAAAGTTGCTGGTTATCGTTTGATTGGTTACGAAAATCGTCTGCTTGCCAACCGCGATTTTAACGATGACCGCAAAGATGCCGGCGACATCGGCGC
>JANOXW010000677.1:0-2289 GCA_031418635.1 Acidobacteriota bacterium | reverse complement strand
AATCTACTTCAACCAAACTGCGGCTGCCCCAACCTTCAATGCCACGACTCGTGTAGTTTCGACCGGAACAGCATTGAACAACTAATTATAAAAAACACAGGTTTTACGAAGAGCAGAACAAGTTACAACTTGTTCTGCTCTTTTTCGTTATTCAATTAAAAGAAATGCTAACGAGTTTCAAGAACTGCTACGCGATTTCCGACAGCCGCTAACGAGTTTCAAGAACTGCTACACGATTTCCGACAGCCGCTACGCGATTTCCGCCGGACGCTAACGAGTTTCGGCAATACAATGGGTTCTTTTAACGCTAGTTTAGAAACTTTAAGATTTGTTGCCCGCGAAATACGCGAAAAGGCGCGAAAAAAAGAAATACATTCAATTATTTTGCTGTTTTTTTAGCGTATTTCGCGTATTTCGCGGTTAATCTCGCTAATACTTTTTTACTAACAACTCGAGTTGTTTTACAAAATATCTCACGCCCTTCTCAGTTATTCATTGATTGACAATACTTGTCACCCGCCGATTGCCAAAAACTGTTATTTGACAATTTTTTTACAATCTCTATTCTCAATAGAGCGAATTGGATGATGACACATAATACAGTGTTTATCAGGCTTTCACGACATTATTCAGACTCGATAAACTTTTGGCACAAGGCTTGTATATTAGATAACCGATGCCTTTGAAAGGGTAATAAACTAAAACAAAAAAATATCTTAGGAGATTGTAAATAAAATGAAAAAGAATCAAAAAGGTTTCTCGCTTATCGAGTTATTAATCGTTGTTGTTATCATCGGCATTATCGCTGCCATCGCTATCCCGAACTTGCTTGCCGCACGTCGTGCATCCAACGAAGCATCAGCTATCGCTACGATGCGAACATTGACCGGCGCACAAGCAACTTATGCTTCTTCGGTTGGTGTCAACTTGTATGGCACTGGCGCATTGTTGACCGCCGCCGGATTGATTGATGCGACCGTAACGACCACGACCGGTAAAAGTGGCTATGTGTTCACGGTTACACCGTTGGCACCGACGGCAACGACACCGGCTTTCTATGATAATTCGAGTGTGCCGCTTCAATTTGGTAATACGGTTAGTGGAACAGGTTCGAGAAGTTTCGCCAGCAATGAATCAGGCGTAATCTACTTCAACCAAACTGCGGCTGCTCCAACCTTCGACCCGGCGACTCGTGTAGTTTCAACCGGAACAGCATTGAACAACTAATCATTCAAATAACAAAAGCGCAGGTTTTTTAGAGCAATGCAGGACGAGAGAAACTTGTCCTGCATTTTTTAGTAAAAACATAATGAATTTTACTATTTCTTGATTGAAGCCTAACGATTTTACTCAAACATGAAATTTTAGGAGATTGTGATTTGAAATGAAAAAGAGACAAAAAGGTTTTACGATGGTTGAATTGTTGCTCGTCGTTATCATCGTAGCTATCATTGCCGTTATCGCTATCCCGAATTTTATAGCTTCGCGTCGTGCCGCCAATGAAGGTGCGGCAATTTCTAACCTTCGCGCACTGCACATTGCCAATGCTACTTATCAAAGCACCAGCGGCGACGGTCAGTTTGCGACAAGTATGATGGATTTGCAAAATGAAGGTTTGATTGACGGTGTTTTGGGCAACGCGGAAACTGTTCCGAAAAGCGGTTATCTTTATACATATTTTAGAAATCCGGTCGGATCAAGTCCGGCATTTTTTGATTTCGAGGCTGAACCTTCATCTTTCACCGGTTTTTCCGCGACGGGAACTCGTTCCTTCGTCATAACCGAAAGAGGCGTTATTTACTTTAATTTAACCCAAACTGCTCCGGTTGTTGATGATACAACCCGCGTAATTACCGGCGGATTTGCGCTTAATAATTAACCTAACCTGAGTCTTGATTAGAAATAAAACAGAAATAGCACGCCGATTTTACTGATTTAGCGGATTTGCCCCTGTTATTTCAAATAGATTTTCGGCGCGTTTTCAAATAATTATCAAAAAAATCCGTGAAAATCCGTTCTATCAGCGTTTATCCGTGTGTTATTTTCTAACTTGATTTTCAACTCAAGACTAAGGTTTAGTTATGAAACTTTAAGATTTGTTGCCCGCGAAATATGCCAAAAAGCGCGAAAAAAAGAGATAAATTCAATTATTATTTCTTCGCGTCTTTCACGGTTAATTTATATACTTTCCCACAACAATTATGAATCGGATGAAAATATCGAATGAACGATTATATCTGGCTGTTGCTTGTGTAATTGCCGTCGTCGTTATTTTGCCGATAGCCTTTC
>JANOXW010000676.1:0-6000 GCA_031418635.1 Acidobacteriota bacterium | reverse complement strand
TAGCAATATAGAATAAAGCCTTAGCAACGAGTGATAAAGTCTTAGCAACAAAGAATAATTCTTTAGCAATAAGGAATAAAGCCTTAGCAACGAGGAAGAAAGCCTTAGCATCGTTGGATAAAAGAGTTTGATTGTTTTATGATTAACCTTATGCGGCTGAAATTAAATCAAGTAAGAGAATATGAATCAGGCATTACGATTATTTTGTCCGGTTACTTAGCGATAATAACCGGTTAGTGTAAAACCTGCCCAGTTGTTTGGATTGCGAAAGCGTTTTATTTGGCTCATTTCGTTTTGGGCGATGCGAAGCGCGGCTGGTGGTGTTTGGTTTTCTTTGAGCATAGCGCGATAAAAGCGTTTCATTAGTTCGGCGGTTGCCGCGTCTTCGACTTTCCACAAACTCGACACGACGCTTGATGCGCCCGCATACATAAATCCGCGTGTCAGCCCGACGATGCCTTCGCCGTCAACGTCTTTGCCGAGAGCCGTTTGACACGCGCTCAAAACAACTAAATCTGCATTTAAGCGCATTGAATACAAATCTATAACCCGCAAAAAACCATTTTGGGATTGGCGTTTTTCATCGTAAAGCGACAGAACTAAACCGGATAAATCAGGATTTTGTTGATTCAAAAAACCGTGCGTCGCAAAATGCAAAATTCGATACGAAGAAAAATCTCCGCGCAAGAAATTTTGCCGCGAAGCGTTTGCGCCGAGAGCTAAAAGCGTTTTCTGCGGCGCAAATGCGGCAATTTCACGCGCTTCGATGCCGCTAAACGGCAGACGTGCCAGTTTATCAACGCCAAAATCGCGCAAGGTTTGCGCTAATTTTGCCGTTTCGTCGGTTGAAGTTTTCGGTTTGATTGTTTTATTTTTGGCAAAACGCTCGTCATCATCTTGAAAAATTGGGTCGGCGAAAATTGCCAGCAATTTGTCGGGCGAAGTTTGCCGATTCGCTTTGTTTGCCCGCAAGAAAACGAGGCTTGAAAACGAAGGCGCGTTGACGATTTCGGTGGTCGCAATCAGCGGTTGAAAAGTCGTGTCGGGCGCAAGCGTCAAAGCCGAAAACGGAATCAATTGCAAAGAACCGTCGGCGATGACGACAAGGCGTTTGACGTTCGCAAGTTCTCCGGCAAACGGTTGTAAAATCTGTCCGCTCAATTGTCTAGCTTTTTCGATTGTTGCGGTTTCGTCTTTCGATTCACGATTTGTGAGCGCAAGGTAAAACTCACGCGCAGTTTGATTGATGATATTTTTTGCGGGAAGTTTTACGAGTTTGACGGAAGTTTTGCTAATCAGCCACGCATAACTTTGGCGTTCGCCGAGCGCGAATTCCAAAATTGCACTATCTTTATCAAGCAGGTTTTGCGCGTCGGCAAACGCAAATTCCTTCGTCTGATTAAGCTCGGAAAAGCGCGAATTTTTTTTGCGGAGTTCTTCCTGTAAAATGTGATAATCGTCCAGAGCTTTTTGCAAATTCGTTTGCGCTTCTTTTTGTGCGTTCGCATTTTTTGATTTTATCGCTTCGCCGTTTTTTATTTCCGCATCAGCAGTCTTTTCAAGCAAAATCTGTTCTTTCGCAAAGAAATCTTTTAGCTCTAAATCATTCAAATTAAACCCATTTTCCAAGAAATTTTCCAAAAGGCTGCGGGCGCGGATTTTTTCTTGATTTTGCCACGCTTGCTCCAAATATTTCGCGTCCGAACTTTTTTCATAAAGTTTGACGAGCAGTTCGAGTTTGAATTCGTAGAAGCGTTTGAGAATCGAAAGATACGTTGAACGCTGATTTTTGCCCAAAAGATCGGCGCGAAGAATCTCGGAAATATTAATTGCCTGTCTCACATTTTCGAGCGCGGTTTCTATGTTTCCAACTCTGGTTTCGAGTTGTGCGAGATTGGAGAGCGTTTCGGCTTCGGCATAACGGTCTTTGTTTTGCCGATTCATCTCCAGCGAATCGACGAGCATCGTCTGTGCTTTGTCGTTTTGTCCGAGCGCGATGTAAATATTGCTAAGAATGTTGAGAATCGCCTGCCGATTACGGGCATAATGTTGCCGATAGAGCGCGAGCGATTTTTCGCCCGCTTCGAGAGCTTTGTCAAATTGCTTCAATTCATAAAAAGTCAGACTGATTCGAGTGAGAAAATAAGCCTCATACTTCGGACGCTTGACCTTTTGACTGACCGAAAGTGCGTCCTGATAGCTTGTCAGAGCTTCTGTGTATTTTTTTTGCGAGAAAAGAATTCTGGCGATATTTGACTTAGCGGTTGCCAGTCGAATCGGATTGAGCAAATCTCCGGTCAACAAAATTCGTTCAAGCGTCAAATGAGTATATTCGAGTGCTTTTTCCTCATCGCCCGTGTTTCCATACAACGAGCCTAGTGCGTTATAAGTTATATAATCGGTCAAAGGATCTGAGTTTTGACCGAGCCGCTGAGATTCGCGGCACATTTCAAAACCTTTCTGAAAATTTCCTGTGTCGTTGTAAAAACGACAGAGAATTGAAAGAGTCGCCGCTTCGCCCAAACGGTCGCTTAGTTTTTTGTTGATGGCAAGGGCTTCCGTAAGATAAGCTGACGATTTTTCAAATTCGCCTTTGTCGCTCGATTCACGCCCTAACCGCATTAGGCAAATTGCCTTGCCCGCATCATCGTCAATTTTGCGCCAGATTTCGAGAGCCTTTTCAAAAAATTCGACGGCTTTCACCTCGTCGCCGAATTCGTTGGCGGTAATATTTGCAATATGAAAAAGCGCGGTTGCCTGACCTTGCAAATCGTTTGATTTTTCAAAAAGAGAGACGGCTTTTTCGAGTTTTTCAAGTGCCTGTGTCGCCTTTTCATAACGATTTTCCGCGCCGTTTAAGATTTCACGCGCTTCGCCCAAAAATTTCATTGCGGCGGATCGTGTCAAATCATTTTCATTTGCAACGCGCTTATCTTTGAGCAAAATCGTGTAACTTCCGATGATATTTCCCGGTCGGTGTGAATTGAGTTCGATGCGATATTCGCCCGCTTTTTCGGCGATGAAGGCTAAACTATCGCGCCCGGCAAAACCGTCCGTCGCATTTGAGGTCGAAAGTTTTTCGCCGTTCGGTGCAAAAACCGCGAGTCCGATGTCAACGCCCTTTCGATCGCAAACAATTTCGATAAATTCATTTTCCCGCGCCGTTACCGAATAAAAATGCTTTTCACCGTTTTTGAAATCACGCGAAATCGGCACATTTATTATTAACGACACGGCTGTGTCTAAACTGAAAACAACTCCGTGCAAAAATGATAAAAATAAAGTTGTAAGAATAAGACATTTTGTTTTTTGACGCATATTTGCAAAAAAAAAATTACCTGATCAAATTTCGATAGTTTTGCTAACTTTAAATGAATAACAAACAAGGTGCAAAGGACGAATACTTGAATGATAGTTAAACATTTCAATAGTTACAAGTTTATCGCTCGAATAAAACAGGTCGGAGGTTAAAAATATAAATGATTAGGAATAATTGACTTTTATCAATTATCGGCGGTAATATTGCTTTCAAATTTAACTTGGATAATCGTTTCAATGTTGTTTGCGGCGATTAAATTATCTAAAGCATCAAGCACATTCCAACATTCGGAGTTTCAAAAATCTTTAACGCAAAATCAAGTAGATTTTGCGTTCTGCTTAATTAAAAGATTTTCATCTGAAATCGTTTCTCAAGCAGAAAAGAAAATTATGGCGACGACACAAGACAATAGATTGTTGGCGATTTATACGCCTTTGGGGAAAGATTTTCTCTTGCTTAACCGCATTTCAGCAAGCGAAGGGCTTTCTCAACTATTTAGTTTTGAGGTCGAACTGCTTCACGAAGAAGAACAGCCCGGATTTACTCCGACGGTGGTTGACCCGACGACGATTATCGGCAAGGCGGTTACGGTTCAGATTGACCAACGCGATGGCACGGTTCGTGAGTTGACTGGCATTGTCAATCGGTTTTCGCAAGGCAACCGCGATGTTCGGTTTTCTTATTATTATGCGACCATTGTGCCGCACGTTTGGATTCTGACGCAAAAATTTCAAAGCCGCATTTTCCAAAATTTGAGTGTTCCCGATATTTTGAAACAGGTTTTTGCCGGTTTTAATGTCGGTTGGGAGATTCAAGGTGTCAGAGGTATTACTGATAAGCGCAATTATTGTGTGCAATATCGGGAATCGGATTTTGATTTTGCCTGTCGTTTGATGGAAGAAGAGGGAATTTATTATTACTTTGAACATGTCGACGGCAGACACAAAATGGTCTTTGCCAATACGCCGCAATCGCATCTCGATTGTCCTTCAAAAGCAAAAATTCCATATTTTCTCAATGTAACCCGCGCTACCGAAGATTACGTTACATCAATAAATGTCTGGCAAACCGATTATCAACTCCAAACCGGCAAAGTAACTTTTTGGGACTATAATTTTCAACTTCCAAACAGCAAACTCGATTATCAACAAACGAGCGTATTTTCGGTCGGTGATAATAAAATGTTGGAACTTTATGATTATCCGGCTGGTTATGGCAGAAAATATGATGGAATTGACAGTTCGGGCGCTGCCCAAGCCGCTAATTTACTTTGCATAGAAGATGACAAAATAGATACTGTCAAAACAATGATGGAATCGCTGGATGATAAGTATAAAATAGTCAGTGGTGGCGGCGATTGTTCGGCGATGACTTCGGGCTATCGTTTTGAACTATTTAATCATCCGAACAATCAATATGACAAACAATATGTGTTGACCTCAGTATCGCACGAAGCCGAACAAAATCCGACTTACGTTTCCGATGACGTGATAGAAAAGCCTTACACGAACAATTTTACCTGTATTGATTACGGTGCGGGTGCGCCGCCGTTTCGACCTTCGAGAAAAACACCGAAACCGACAGTTCAGGGAAGCCAAACGGCGTTTGTCGTCGGTCCGAGTGGCGAGGAGATTTTTACCGATAAATACGGGCGCGTCAAAGTCCAATTTCATTGGGACCGCGACGGACAGGTAAATGCCACCAGTTCTTGTTGGGTGCGCGTCGCGCAAACTTGGGCGGGAAATACTTGGGGAACGATGTTTATTCCGCGCATCGGAATGGAAGTCGTCGTCCATTTTCTCGAAGGCGATCCTGACCAACCGATAATCACGGGTTGCGTTTATAATCCGCAAACGATGCCGCCTTATACTTTGCCCGATGAGAAAACGAAATCAACCATTAAATCCAATTCATCAAAAGGCGGCGGCGGTTTTAACGAATTGCGGTTTGAAGATAAAAAAGGTTCGGAGCAGATTTTTATCCACGCTGAGAAAAATCAGGACATTCGCGTTAAAAACGATGCGCTGGAAATGATTCTGCACGACCGCCATTTAATAGTCGAAAACGAGCAGTTTGAGCAGGTCAAAAAAGATAAGCATTTAAAGGTTATGGGCGACCATAATGAAAAAGTTGACGGTTCGATTTCGATAAACGCCGGTATGGATATTGAAGAAAAAGCCGGAACCAAGTTTGCGGTTGATGCCGGAAACGAAATTCACCTCAAAGCGGGAACAAATGTAACGGTGGAAAGCGGCACGGCGTTGACGTTGAAGGTTGGCGGAAATTTCATCAACATCAATTCAGGCGGTATTTTTATCAAGGGAACGATGGTCATGATCAACAGCGGCGGTGCGGCAGGTGCAGGTTCCGGCAGTAGCCCGACAGCACCGACAGCACCGAAAGAAGCAGATGTTGCCCAACCGGGAAAAGCTGTGAAGCTATCGCCGCAAGTTTCTCCGCCGCCGAAACCGCAATTTGAGAGTTTGGCGGCACTTGTGTTGGTAAATGCGGCACAAACCGGCGCAACATTTTGCGAAATTTGCTCTCGGTAACGTCGTCGTCCCGACCGGCTGTCGAGAGTGCGTCCCGCGCTCTTGTATTTGCCTTAATGGAGATTGAGAAGCGCGGAAACGGGGAAGCGGGACGCATCCCCGACAGCCGTCGGGACGACGGCGTTACTT
>JANOXW010000675.1:0-8297 GCA_031418635.1 Acidobacteriota bacterium | reverse complement strand
CTTGCAACTGATTACCTACACCCGCGGCAAACTCTCGGTTCTCAATCGCCCCGGCTTAGAAGCCATCGCCTGTCAATGCTATGGAATTATCAAAAAAGAATACGATAAGCAGTAAGTAAAAAGTAACGAAACGCCTAACCTGCTTAGAATTGCCAAAGGCGACTCGATTTCTTGGTTTTTACCTTTTATTTACCGACTTCCAAGATAATCTTGCCGAATGCTTTGGTTTCGATAACTTCGTGATGCGCTTTGGCGGCTTCGGCGAGTGGAAATGTTTTGCCGACGATTGGTTTTAAGTATTCCTGCGACAATCCTTCGTAAATCGCGTCGTTAATTTCCTGAAACTCATCGGTTGAAGCGTTAAAAAGCGACATCCCGCGAATCATCGCGTCTTTGCCCATCGTCAAACGCGGATTAAATTCGAGTGCGCCGCGATTGCCGATAATAATGATGCGCCCGAACATTGCCAAAACATCGAAATCTTTAACGAGATTTTCGTTTGCCAACATTTCCAAGATGATGTTCACGCCTCTGCCGTCGGTGATTTGTTTGATTTCTTCGAGATAATTTTCGGTTGAATGGTCAAGCACAAAATCCGCGCCTTGCTCCTTGACCAGCGTTTTGCCGTCATCAGAACTCGCCGTGCCGATGATTTTCAAACCCGCGTTTTTCGCCCATTGAACCGCCGCGATGCCAACTCCGCCTGACGCGCCGTGAATCAAAACCGTTTCACCTTTTTCGGCATTCGCCTTTTGAAACAATGCCCGATAAGCCGTCGCAAAAGCAACAAAAACGCCCGCGCCTTGTGAAAATGAAATATTGTCCGGCAACGCCCAAACTTGATTTTCTCGACAAAGAGCAAATTCGGCATAAGCTCCCGAAATCGTGTCGGCTGTATAAACCCGGTCTCCGACTTTCACCTTTTCCACCGCGTCGCCAACCGCTTCGACAACTCCCGCCGCATCTTTTCCCGGCGTAAAAGGCAAATTCGGATTGGTCGCATATTGTCCGGCGCGAATGTATGTGTCAACCGGATTGACTCCGGCGGCGTTGACGCGCACTAAAACCTGATTTTTATTTGGTGTCGGCGTTTCAACTTCCGCAAGTTTCATCACTTCCGGTGCGCCAAATTCTCTGACGATTATTGCTTTCATAAAATTTATGTGCGAAAAAAATGAGAGGTAAGAACTAAAATCTTACCTCTCATTTCTCACCTCTCACTTGTCTTAAACGTATTTTTCGATTGTTTCCGCCAGTTTTTCACGCGAAACTGCGCCGACAATGCGTTCTTGTTCTTGTCCGCCTTTAAAAACGATCAGCGTCGGAATACCGCGAATGCCGAAGCGTTGCGGGACGTTCATATTTTCGTCCACATTCATCTTAAAAACTCCGGCTTTGCCGTCATAATCTTCTGCCACGGCTTCTACCGACGGCGCAATCATTCGGCACGGTCCGCACCATTCCGCCCAAAAATCAACCAAAACCGGTTTGTCCGAACCCAATATATCTGCTTCAAAATTTGCGTCTGTTGCTTCTTTTGTAAAATTTCCCATTATTAACTCCTTATGTATAAATCTAATTTTTATTTATTAACTTTGCCTGAAAAAGAACATTAAATCAACCCGTCGTCAATTGACAGATTTGCGCTCAAGCGGAACTATCTCAAAGCGCGAGAACCACTGTTCTTCTTATTACTTTAACTGAGCGTTTTATTCCGACGCTCTCACTCAAAAGGCAATGAAATTCATCAATGCTTTCAACCTTTATTTACTGATAAAAATTCAAACTCACCTTTCATAACTTGAATTGTAACAAATAAAGTTACAGTTGGCAAGTAAAATGTTTCAAAGTGAATAAAAAGTCATTTACCTTAACTTGACAGCTAAAGATAAATGACTTTTTTTAACCAAAAAAAATTATTTTAGAGTTGCTTTCAGACTTATTTCCGCGCCGCTCAAGACTTGTGATACCGGACAAGTTTTCTTTGTTTCTTCGGCGATTTTCTGAAATTCATCATTTTCGATTCCGTCAACGTCGGCTTCGGTTTCGAGGTCAATATTCGGAATCACAAAGCCGTCGCCTTGTTTTTCGATTTTGACATTGGCGGTCGTGTGAATATTTTTCGGCGAATATCCGGCACGTCCCAAATTGCCCGAAAGTGCCATCGTGTAACAACCAGCGTGTGCAGCGGCAATTAATTCTTCAGGATTAGTCGCCGTTTGTTCGTCTTCGCTGAAACGCGATTTGAAAGAATACGCGCCTTCAAACGCGCCGCTTCCGAGTTTTACTATTCCATTGCCATCTATAATTCCGCCGTTCCAATCGGCTTCCGCTTTTCTTGTAAATTTCATAATTTTCATTCTCCTTTGTTCATTAATTTTTATTTTTTTCGCTAATCATTTTCGTCAAAGTTATCTGCGGCGGTTCGGCGGCAATTTCGCTGACTTTCGTAAAAAATTCTTTGAAATAATCTTTTTCAAAATGCTCATCCAACGCGGCTTTATTCGCCCAAGTTTCGTGCCAAACAAAAACTGTTTCGTCATCAATCGCTTGATGAACATCATAGTTGATACTTCCCTCTTCCATCCGCGAATCGGCAGTAATTTTCAAAGTCAGTTGCTTGGCTACTTCAACCGCATCGTCTTTGACTTTCAAACGTGCCACGAGAACTATTTTCTCATCATTCATTTTTATTTTCTCCTTAAAAATCGTTTTCCAACACAATTCTGTAACGCGCTTTTCCGCTTTCGAGATGTGCAAATGCTTCATTTATTTCAGACATTTTGTAGTTTTCCGTAACGGTTTCGATGTTATGCCGCGCACAGAATTCGAGCATTTTTGCTACGACAACCGGACTTCCCGTCGCTGTTCCTGAAACCGACTTTTGATTGCCGATCAAATTAAACGAAACAATCGGAATCGGCTCTATGACCGCGCCGACAATGTGCAGATTGCCCTTCGGCGCGAGTGCCTTCATATACAAATCCCAATTCAAAGACACATTAACCGTTGATAAAATCATATCGAATTTACCCGCGAGTTTTTTCAGTTCGTCGTCGCTTCGGGAATTGACGACCGTATCCGCGCCGAGATTTTTTAGTTCATCGGTTTTCGACAAATCAGACGTAAAAGCCGTAACTTCACAACCCCATTTATCGGCAAACTGCAACGCCAAATGACCTAAGCCGCCGATGCCGATAACGCCGACTTTATCCGTCGGTTTAATATCGAGTTGAACAAACGGATTAAAGACCGTGATGCCACCGCAAAAAAGCGGTCCGGCTTTTGATAAATCCAACTGTTCCGGCAATTTCACCGCCCAATCCCAATGACAGCGAACTCTATCAGCAAATGCGCCGTGCCGCCCGACGATTGTTCCGACGAGATTCGGGCAATTTATCTGAAAACCCGAAAGACACTGTTGGCAATGTCCGCAAGTTTCGGCGTTCCAGCCCAAACCGACTTTATCGCCGACCTTCAATCCTTTTGCACTTTCGCCAACCGCGACGACTTCGCCAACGGCTTCGTGTCCGCCAACAAACGGATATTCCGTCATTCGCCACTCGTTATTGAGCATTGACAAATCCGAATGACACAAACCGCTGTAAGCGACTTTGATTTCAACTTCCTCTTTTCCCAATTCGCCCGCTTCAAATTCAAACGGTTCAAACTTTCTTTTCGGCTCTTTTGCCGCAAACGCTTTTATTGTTTCGCTCATAGTTTTTTTTATGCACCGATGAACATTGATATTTTTCGTGTAATTTCGTGTTCATTCGTGGCTAAATCTTTTTCTTAGCCGTGGATAATTTTTCGTTACTTCGTAAAATCGTAAATCAAATCTCCGTTCGTGTAGGTTTGATTTTCAAAAATATGCGGATAATGTTTCCGCAATTCGTCCAAATATAATTGATACGGCAAATCGGCAAAATCGCCGTATTCGTGCAGATACTCCATAAAAATATTGCCCGATTTATCGTATTCTTGAAAAATCGAATCAGTTTTGCCGTCAAACTCAAGCGGTTCGACATTCAAATATTTACACAAATTTTTATTAAATGCGGGCGTTGTTTTCAGCCATTTTCCGTCCAAAAACATTTCCGCCGCACCGTGAAAAACCAAGTAATTTTTCTGCAAAACCTGTTCGAGTTTTTCCGTGGCAATATGATTGCGAACGATATAAAAACTCAACCGAC
Source organism: Acidobacteriota bacterium (assembly GCA_031418635.1). GTDB lineage: Bacteria > Acidobacteriota > Blastocatellia > Pyrinomonadales > Pyrinomonadaceae. The sequence goes on along the minus strand of JANOXW010000675.1, from coordinate 4,104 downwards.
TCGGCACGCCAACCGCACGCGCCGTTGCTGCGAGCAAAATCGCTTTTTCAACGCAATAACCGCGCGTCCGCGTCAACAAATCGCTCGCCGTCAAACCTTCTTTCCGCAAATCCAAAAGATACGGATTATACTGAAATCCATCGCGCACGGCGTAATAAAGTTTGACCGCTTTTTCAGTTTCCGTCGTCGCGCCGAACGTATTTGTTTCAGCAAATTCGCGCACGGATTCATCGTCATAATTCAAAAATTCGGTCGGTTGTAAATAGTTTTTCATTTATTTATTAACCAAAGATAAACACAAATAAGCAAGTGAGCAAAAGTTTCGATGTATTGTTTTCGTGTCTGTTCGTGGCTAAATTATTTCGCCTGCGCCAATTCCGTTTCGGGAAAATCTGCGCCTTCCGATGTTCCCGCCCAAGTGTCGAATTCCGTGGTTAAATTTTCAATTTTCAAACGCGCATTTTTCAGCGCGGCGCGTCCCAAAAGCAAATTTGTCGGCGGATTTTCCGATTCAACCGCTTGCACAATCGCTTTGGCGGCGCGAACTGGATCGCCCGGCTGATTGCCGCTGTAACTGCGAATCGCCGCTTGATTTGCGCCCGCAGTTTCGGCGTAATCGGCAATCGTATTTGTCGCGTCGTTTGCCGAACGTCCTGCCCAATCGGTGCGAAAACCGCTTGGTTCGACAATAATTACATCAATTCCAAGCGGCGCGACTTCTTTTTGCAACGCTTCCGAAAAACCGTTGACGGCAAATTTTGTCGCGTTGTAATAACCAACACTCGGAAAACCGTCAAAACCGCCGATTGACGAAATATTGACGATTGTGCCGCTTTTTTCCTCGCGCATTTTCGGCAAAACGGCGCGTGTCATTTCCGCTAAACCCCAAAAATTCGTCTCGAACATCGCACGAACTTCCGCTTCGTCCGATTCTTCGATTGCGCCGAAATATCCAAAGCCGGCGTTATTAACCAAAACATCAATTTTGCCGAAATGTTCTTCTGCTTGCGCGACCGATTCGGTAACTTGTGTTTTATCAGTTACATCCAACGCCAACGCCAGCGCGTTTTGCTTATTTATTTCGACCAAATCCTGAACTTTTTCGACATTTCGCGCCGTTACAACGACACGATAATCGTTTTCCAACAAATATTTTGCCAATTCACGACCAAAGCCAGTCGAACAACCCGTTATAAACCAAACATTTTTTTCACTCATATTTTTATATTACTCCTTGTATTTCCGATAAGAACCGTTTTCAATATCGTCCAAAATTGTCCGATTTGAATTTATTTCCCACTGCAAATCGCGTTTTGCTTTGGCTACGTCAAGCTGGTTATTGATCGAAAGAAAATCGAACATTTTCCCGAATTGTTCACGCGCTTTTTCCGCCGAAATGCCTTTCGCTTTGACATCTAAAAGTCTGGCGACGGCTTCGTTCATTTCCTTCATCGAAACGCTTTCCGCAGCGACGTTGTAAAGACCTTTCGCCGTGCTTGTTTCCAAAGCCAAAAGATATAAATCCGCCGCATCTTCAACGTGAACCGCCGAAACTCTGTGTTCGCCCGTTTCAAAATAATTCGCCGAACCGCTTTGTTTTGCTTGCTTTATGACAAACGACACAAACGAACTTCCTGACCGACCATAAACAAAAAGCGGAAGGCGCAAAACTATCGAACGAATGCCTTTTGACGAAAGTTGCAGCACATCGCGTTCGGCTTCGCCACGAAATTTGCGCGACGAATTTTCGCCAAACGGATAATCTTCATCCGCCAAATTTCCGCGTGTATCGCCCAAAATCGCCGAACTCGACGTAATAATCAAAGGCTTATTCGTCTGCGCCAACACTTCGGCAAAGTTTTTGATAACTTCCCTTTCCAATTTTACCGCATCATTATAATCATCAAAATTATGACTAAACGCCGTATGAATCACTGCATCAGCATCACTCGCCGCAGTTTTCAAAACATCAAAATCGTGCAATTCACCGCGCACAGCTTCGATATTTTTTGCGCTCAATTTCGCTTCTGATTCATCATTTCGCGCTAAACCCGAAACTTTGTAACCGCGCCCTTTTAATTTTTCCGCCACGACCGAACCGACATAACCCGTCGCGCCCGTCAAAAATATTTTCATTTCGCTTATTTTAACTTTTTCAAATCTTCAACCGTTTTCGACGGTTCAGGACGAACTGTATAATCAGGATCAAAAACCGCCGCCGTGATAATTCCGTCTTGCCCGACAACATATCTCGCCGGCATCGGAAGCGTCCACGAATTATCACCGTTAAAGCGTTCAAAATCCGCGCCGAAACCTTTATAAACTTCGAATAAATTTTCCGCGCGGCATAGCCGCGAGGTATTGAATCGGAATTTTTATTTTTCCTTATTTCCGTAGCAGAGCTACGGGGAATTAAACCTATAAGGAACGATTAAATAATCGGGAAAAGCGAATTTCAAACCGAACATTTCCGCAACTTTATTTCTTGCGTCGCTCAAAATATCGTATTCGAGACCGTTGTTCTTTTCGACCTGTCTTGAATACTTCGGCAAAAGCGGTGAAATCGCCACCATTGTCGCTCCCAGCTGTTTCATTTCAGTATATGCGCCTTGTAGAGCTTCCAGCTCCATATTGCAATATGGTCACCAAACGCCGCGATAAAAAGTTACGACCAGATTGCCGTTTTTCAGCAAATCGTCGGAACTTATCATTACACCGCGCGTGTTCGGTAACTTGAATTCAGGCATTTTATCGCCAACCTTCAAAGCCCTTTCCATAATCCCCGAAGCACGAAGTTCATCCGTCGCACGTTTGAATTTTTCCCGTGTTTCCGCTGGAAAATTCGCCGCGCCTGCTTCCCTTTTTTGTGTTAATTTTTCTGCTAATGTCATAATTTTTCCTCAATCAAACTTATCCGTAGATTGTGCCTCGCGTTTTGAGTCCCGCATAAATTGCGCGACTCAAATCTTTTCAAAATATTTCTACAGTTATTTATCACGCTCACTCAAGACAAAATTTCGCATCTTTCGCAAACTGTGCAGCCAACGGTCACGATTTTCCGCTTTTTTGACAATATATTCAGCGACTTCAGCGTGTGGCAAAATCAAAAATTCTTCCTTTTCCAAACTTTTAATCACCGCATCAACGCATTCTTCAACCGTGATTGCATCCGCCATCAAAAATTTGTTCGGATTGTTTTCACCGTCAATCAGCCGCGTAATCACACCTTGCGGACAGAGGCACGAAACGTAAATTCCCTTTTCAAAAAATTCGAGCGACATATTTTCCGCCAACGCAACCGCCGCGTGTTTCGTCGCCGAATACGGTGCGCCCGTCGGATGCGTCAAAAGTCCCGCCGCCGATGCCGTAATCATAAACGCACCTTCGCCACGTTCAATCATCGAAGGAAACGCCGCCCGCGCCAAAAAAACGTGCGACAAAACATTGGTTTCATAGATATTGCGCCAATCATTATTAGAAACTTCCAACAAACCTTCCGCGCCGCCGATTCCAGCGTTTGAAGCAATAAAATCAAGTCTGCCCGCTTCGTCTAAAATCTGTTTGATGACCAATTTACAATTCGATTCGTCCGCAACATCGAGTTTAAATGCTTTTCCATTTACTGATTCAGCAACCTTTTCCGCCGTTTCAAAATCAATATCGGCAACATAAATCTGCTTCGCGCCGTCCGCGTGAAATCTCTCGCACAAAGCCTTGCCAATACCGTTCGCACCGCCCGTTACGAGAATTATTTTATCTTTTACATTCATAGATTTTTTGCCACGAACACCAACTAAAAGACTAAGTATTAGAACGAATTTCATCTTTTAATTTGGTTGACCAATTGCTAATTTTTATTAGCTCTTTTCCGATTGAAATTATTTCCATAACTTCAGAAATGTTCTGTTCACTTTCCACAAAGATACATTCAATATCCTTTGTCCCAAATTTTAATGAATATCTTTCAATTCTTCTGTTATACAATTTCTTGTTCTTACGATAAGTGCTGCTACTTTCAGAAATAAACTTACCATCTATTTCGGCTTTTGCTGGGACATATCGCCACTCATTCTCACTACTAAAATCATAATTTTTTACTTTGAA
>JANOXW010000674.1:0-4816 GCA_031418635.1 Acidobacteriota bacterium | reverse complement strand
TGTTGACTCACGCGATTCAAAAATTATTTATACTTCCGGACATCGCCACAAAGAACCGGGAGGTTTTTTCAAAACAACCGACGGCGGATTGACGTGGAAAGAAGCCAAAGATTTAAACAAAGAATCCATTCATTCGATGGTGCAGTCAATTTCTGATCCGAACATAATTTTGGTTGGAACAATTAACGGTGTTTGGATTTCAAAAAATTCGGGCAACGATTGGAAAAGAATTTCCTCCGACACGATGCCAATCAATGTTGATTCGCTGGCGATTGACCCGCGAAGCACCGACACAATTTATGCCGGAACTTGGTGGAGAGCTTATAAATCAACCGACAGCGGAAAAAATTGGCGATTGATAAAAGACGGAATGATTGACGATTCGGATGTTTTTGCCATCACGATTGATACAAAAAATCCTGATCATATCGTCGCTTCGGCGTGTAGCGGAATTTACGAATCTTATAACAAAGGCGAAAAATGGGCGAAGGTCAACGGAATTCCGTCGCAATCTCGTCGCACCCGCGACATTTTGCAGAATCCGGCGATTCCGGGAACGATCTACGCCGCCACGACCGAAGGTTTTTGGATGACGACTAACGGCGGAAAATCTTGGGCTTTAACAACCACCAGAGATTTGGTAATAAACTCGATAACCGTTCACCCGGAAAATCCGAACAAAGTTTTTATCGGAACGGATGATAATGGCGTGATGGTTTCCGACGACGGAGGAAAAAACTTTGTTCCGACCAATGATAATTTTACCAGCCGTTTCACTTATTCGATTACGACCGATGTTGAACGCCCCAATCGGCTTTACGCAATAACTCATAATATCGGATCGGGCGGCGGATTTTTGTTTGTCAGCAACGATGCCGGACAAAATTGGCAACCGGCGAAAAATCTCGATGTCCGACGGGCGAAGCCTTTTACGATTATACAAGACCGCAAAAATTCAGACATACTTTATTTAGCCACAGAAGTAGGATTATTCAATTCTTCAGACCGCGGTAATTCGTGGACACAATTGGTTGCGCCACCGCCACCTACACCTAAGAAGAAGGTTACGTCCAAAAGTTCAAAACGGCAGTCAACCAAATCGAAAACAACGGCGATTAAACCAAAGCCGACTCCGATTGCTACCGATTTAGCTTCAACCACGCCGCTTCTTATTCCGGCTTTGGAACAAAAAGTCAAGGTTTTGGCTTATACCGAAGACGATAAAAACGGTGTTTGGGCGGGAACAGATAGAGGTTTGTATCGCAGTTATGATGTCAAAAAAGGTTGGGGAAAAATCTCACTCGGCGCGGGTATTGATGAAAATATCTTTGTTGTCTTTACTTCACCTTTGCAACCGGGAACGATTTGGGTTGGAACAGCGGTTTCAGGTGTCATAATTTCCCGCGACGACGGCGAAACTTGGCAAAAAGTCGCCGGTGTGCCGGAAAATATTCCGATCAGTTCGATAACGATTGACCCGAAACGTCCACAAAATGTTTATGTCGGAACATCTCAGACATTTTTTCTGAGTCGGGATGGCGGAAGAGTCTGGAAACGGCGCGGCGGCAATCTGCCGCTTGGCAACTATGCGAGTATTCTTATCAATCCGAATAATACGGATGAAATTTACACGGCAAGTTCGTTAGAATCCGATGGCGGAATTTTCTTTTCCAACGATGCCGGAATGCAATGGACGAGAATTGACTCGAAGGAACTAAAACTGCCAAGCCACCGCATTTGGGCAATGACATTTGACCCGAATGATTCCAATCGCATTTTTGCCGGAACTCATTCATCAGGCGTTTATAAAATCGAACGTAAGATTTCCGATGATACGGCATCCGACAAGATTGCCCGTCCGAAAGCTACAACAACAGGTAATTAACAGAAAAATCGTACTTCGTGAAAAGGACGACGTTAAAATACGTCGTCCTTTTTTGTTTTTAACTTTGAACTTTGGACGGCGAACTCTATAATCTAAAAGTTAGGAGTAATAATCGTGAAACAAGAAATAATCTGTTCCTGTCCAACCGGAAATGTGGTGTTGCAAACGGAAAGTTTGCCCTTTTCAGAAGTTCCGCATCAATCGAAACTTTTTACTGATTATCAGAATAATCCGCTTGAGTTAAAGAAATATTATCCTCTCGCCGTAGAATCTCATACACAAATTTCACAAAGAATTCCCGAAGTGTTAGAAAATTACAAAGCTGACCGAAATATGCTTTGCGATGTTTTGGAGGAAATGAATAAATCTTGCAATGCAAGCGAAAAGACTCTGGAAAACATCAAACTTTTGCGCGATAAAGATTGCGTCGCGGTTGTTTCTGGACAACAGGCAGGACTTTTTACCGGACCGCTTTACACTATTTACAAAGCACTTTCGGCGGTAAAAATGACGGAATGTTTGACCGCCCGCGGCTTCAAAGCCGTGCCGGTTTTTTGGATTGCCACCGAAGATCACGATTTTGCAGAGGTTTCCAAAGTCAGCGTCATAAATTCAAACGGTGAATTAGTCGAGATAAAGAACGAACCGAAAAGATGTTACGAAAATTTGCCGGTCGGTTATGTCAATCTTGATGATTCGATTAAACCTTCGATTGATGAACTTTTCGACGAATTACCGCATACCGAATTTACCGACGAGTTAAAAAATTTGGTTGAAAAAATTTGGAAATCGGGCGTTGATTACGGCGACGCATTTGCCCGGCTGCTGACGGATTTTTTAGGTAAATACGGTTTGATTGTGCTTTGTCCGCTTGATGTCAGATTAAAAAAACTGGCGACACCTGTTTATGTTGACGCAATCAGAAAATCCGATGAAATAGTTTCGGCTTTGCGAGAGCGCAGTGAAGAATTAGAAAACGCGGGTTATCACGCGCAGGTTTTGGTAACGGAAGATTATTTTCCGCTTTTTTGGCAGTCGAAAGACCGAACGCGCCATTCATTGAAAAAAAGCACAAGCGGCACGTTCAAAACAAAGGATATTAAACGTGAATTTACGCTTGAAGAATTAGCCGAAATCGCTTCCCAAGAACCGCAGAGATTTTCGCCGAGTGTTGTTCTGCGCTCAGTCGTGCAGGATTATTTGCTGCCGACCATTTGTTATTTTGGCGGTGCGGCGGAAATTGCTTATTTTGCACAGTCGGCTGAAGTTTATCGAATATTGGAACGTCCGGTTACGCCGATTTTTCATCGCCAAAGTTTTACGATTGTCGAATCGAAACACGCTAAAACTCTCAAAAAATATAATTTAAAGTTGAAAGATTTATTTGTCGGCATCGAAAATTTGACACCGCAAATTGTTGAAAAATACCTTAACCGCGAAACGGGAGAAATGTTTGCGGAAGTTGATGGAAATATAAATGCGGAACTCAATCGCTTAGACCAAAAATTAAGCGAAATCGAGCCGACTTTGGCAGAAAGTCTGGCACATCGCCGTCGAAAAATCGCCTATCACATTTCAAATCTACGCAAGAAATTTCACAATGCACAGATGCGAAAAGATAAAATTATCAGCCACCGCATTGAAACTGCTTTAAATTCACTCGTGCCGAACAAACATTTGCAAGAACGCACTCTCAATGCAAATTCTTTCATAAACCTTCACGGACTTTATTTAATTGATTGGATTTATCAGGCAATTGACCTTGACTATAAGGAACATCGGATTATTTATCTTTAGGTGAAAGCAAATGTTTGAACAAATGCGTTTTGCGATTGAAAATTAACAAGTATGTGATACTCTTTAAATAAGAAACTTCCCATATTTATCATTGTAAAAATTAAGGAGATAAGGTTTATGTTAAAGACATTTAGTGTAAGGCAAGTGTTTTTGTGCGGTTTATTGTTTTTCGCGGCTCTTGTGCTTGGTTTTAATCAAAATTACGCGCAGTCACAAGCCTTGAATGGTCAGATTGAAGGAATCGTAACGGATGCCAATGGTGCCGCTTTGCCAAACGTATCAGTTACTATTAGAAATATCGAAACAGGTGCGGAGCGTAAAATTACGAGCGACGAATCAGGTGTTTATCGCGCTCCGTTGCTGCCTCTCGGAACATATCGGGTAACGGCTGAATTAGCCAACTTTAAGCGGCTTGTTCGTGATGGAATAACAATCAACACCGGACAGACAGCAACAGTGAATTTATCTTTAGAAGCGGGCGATGTGTCGGCAACCGTAAATGTTACTTCGGATGCGCCGATTGCCGACCCGGGCAAAATTGATGTCGGGCGTGTCTTAAATACGCGCGAACTGCAAAATCTTCCGCTTGTCTCAAGAAATCCGTATAATTACGCGCTTTTGCAGGCAAATGTTACCGGCAGACCGAATTCGGAATTTGGTGTTCCGCGCATCAATGCCAACGGCTACGCTCGCCGGACAAATTATCAACTTGATGGAAATAACAATACCCAAGCAGATCGTGGCGGAATCCGTTTGATGCCGATTTCCGACACATTTGTTTCGGAGGTTCAACTTGTTACAAATGGATTTTCGGCAGAATTCGGCAACACTCCCGGACTTATCGTGAATGCCATCACTCCTTCCGGCACTAATGGTTTTCACGGTTCGGGAACTTATCGTTTCAGACGCACGCCATTTTCTTCCAGACCGTTCAATATTGCGCCGACGGCAGTTAAACCTGAAACAAAGGTTGACAACTTAACAGGCGCAATCGGCGGACCGATCATTAAAGATCGTTGGCATTTTTACGGTGGAGCCGAGTATGTCAATCGAGATCTCGCCGGCGAACCGCAACGGATAATCACAATTTCAGCCGCGAACCAATCGGCACTTATTGCCGCCGGCGTTCCGGCT